>NZ_BDBY01000259.1 GCF_001613225.1 Nocardia pseudovaccinii NBRC 100343 | reverse complement strand
GGTGTCCGCGGTGGTGTCGGCGGCGATGGCCCGCGATCCGCTCGAGCGGCCGTCGGCGGCGGCGTTGGGGGAGGCGATCAGGCAGGCGCAGCGCCGCCAGGGATTCAGCGTCGACGAGATGGCGATCCACGTCGCCGAGACGGCCCGCGAACACCAGGACCACAAGCCCGCCACGCGGGGGTGGCGTCCACCGGTGGCGGCGAAGTCACGGGGTGTCGGCGGATTGCCGGTGGATTTGACCAGTTTCGTCGACCGCCGCACCGAGCTGGTGGAGGTGAGGAATCTGCTGTCCTCGGTCCCGGTGGTGACGCTGACCGGTATCGGTGGGGTCGGCAAGACTCGGCTGGCGCTACGCGCCGCGGCGACCGCGCGGCGGGATTTCCCCGAAGGGGTGTGGCTGGTCGAGCTGGCCCACGTGTCCGACCCGTCGTTGCTGGTCAATGTCGTGGCCGCCGCCTTGGGGTTGCGCGACCCGGCGCGACCGTTGCCGGAGGTAGTGGTCGAGTTCCTGTCCACGCGGCAGATGCTGCTGGTACTGGACAACTGCGAGCAGCTAGTGGCGGCGGTGGCGGAGCTGGTCGAGTCCTGGGTGCGGGCCTGTCCACACCTGCGGATCCTGGCCACCAGCCGTGAACCGCTGAATATTGCCGGAGAGGCCGTGTTGCAGGTGTCGCCGCTGACGGTGCCGGACCCGGACCGGACGCCGTCGCTGCATGGACTGCCCCGCTACGACGCGGTGACATTGTTCACCGACCGCGCGCGGGCGCTGGTGTCGGGTTTTGAACTCTCGGAAGAGAACAAGTCCGCGGTCGTCGGCATCTGCGCCCGGCTGGACGGGTTACCGTTGGCGATCGAGCTGGCCGCTGCCCGGGTGCGCGCGATGTCGCCCGAGCAGATACTGCAGCGGCTCAACGATAGGTACGCGCTGCTGACTCGCGGCAGCCGTACCGCGCCGACGCGGCAGCAGACCCTGCGGTGGTGTGTCGACTGGAGCTACCAGTTGTGCACCCCGGCCGAGCGGCGGCTGTGGGCTCGGTTGTCGGTGTTCGCCGGTGGCTTCGAACTCGACGCCGCCGAACAGATCTGCGGCACTGATCTGGCACCGGAGGATCCACTCGACGTGTTGTCCTCGCTGGTGGACAAGTCGATTCTGGTCCGCGACGAATCCGATGGCGTGGTGCGGTTCCGCATGCTCGAGACGGTCCGCGACTACGGCCGTCAGAAGCTGCGGGAGTTCGGCGAGGATCAACGGGTGCGGCGCCGACACCGCGACTGGTACCAGCAGTTGGCGCTCGCCGCGGAAGCCGGATGGATCAGCGATCGACAACCCTATTGGACCGCTCGGCTCGAACGTGAGCAGCCCAATCTGCGCGACGCGCTCGAATGCTGCCTGGCCGAAGACACCGACGAGGCGGCCGAAGCCGGATTGCGCACCGCCAGCGCGCTGTCTCTGTTCTGGAACTTTCGAGGTCTGCACGGCGAAGGTCGCCGCTGGATCGACCGCGTCCTCGCCCACCCGCA
The DNA here is from genome assembly GCF_001613225.1 of Nocardia pseudovaccinii NBRC 100343. GTDB lineage: Bacteria > Actinomycetota > Actinomycetes > Mycobacteriales > Mycobacteriaceae > Nocardia > Nocardia pseudovaccinii. Next base: position 2,272 of record NZ_BDBY01000259.1, on the reverse strand, counting down.
CGCGCAGTCGATACCCGACCGCGTCAACACGCTGCATTCCGGTACTGTTTTGGCCGCGACGCAGGGCGATCTCGAGTCGGCGGCCGCCCTCGTGGAGCAAGCACACGCTCTCGCCGAACAGGCGCCCGCTCCCATGACCCAGGCGCTTGCCACTTACGCCGAGGGCGTCCTGGCGCTCTATAGCGGTGACCTTGCCCGTGCTTCCTCTTTGCTCGAACGTGCCATCGCAGTGTTCAGTTCGAATCGGCAGGGATATCTCTATGTTGTCGTTTCGGCGATGCTCGGTCAACTGCACGCCCTGCGCGGCGATACCGAACGCGCGATCGAGTATCACGAGCGGGTGCTTTCGATCACCGAGGCGTGCGGCGAATCGCTGTTTCGCTCGATCTCGCTGTTGGGCAAGGGATTTGCGGTATGGCAGCAGGGCCGGCCAGAACGGGCACAAGAGCTGCTGGAGCAAGCGCTGCGCGTCAATCGTCGAATACGCAGCCCGTTCGCTGCCGCGGTGAGTATCGAGTTTCTGGCTTGGACTGTTGGCTCCGACGGTGACGCCGAGCGGGCTGCCGTTCTGATGGGAGCTGCGGCGGAACTATCGCGATTCGTGGGTAGCGTTGCGAGTTTCGTTCCGGGCTCGTCTCATTATCACGACCAATGTGACCGGTCGGCGCGTGCCGCCCTGGGGGCACACAGGTTCGGTGTCGCCGTCCGGCACGGCCGAGCGATGGGGATGGATGAAGCCGTAGCCTATGCACTGCGTGAGCAACCCATCGACACCGCGCGCGCGCCGGATCTCGGCGCGGCACTGACCAAACGTGAACGCCAGGTCGCAGCCCTCATCGCCCAGGGCCTGACCAACAAACAGATCGCCGCGAAGTTGGTGATCTCCCCACGCACCGCCGATGGCCACGTGGAACACATCCTCACCAAACTCGGATTCACCTCCCGCGCCCAGATCGCTGCCTGGGTCGCAGCAGACGCCGAACGACAGAGCCATTGACACGGCGACGATCGCCACGTCGTCGCGCACCGCAATGTCCATTCGCTCCGCCTGACTCTATGATCATCACTGATGATATCTTCATAAAATTCGGTCAAGTCGCACGATATGGCTCTGTTGGGAGGCGTAATGGATACGCGAATAGCGGAAATACTCGCTGGGAGTCGTCTCGTCGGGGTCGGCATCGAATCCGGGCATGCCGGAACTGGCCGTCGATCTGTCGGCCGAGGCGACATCACTCACCTGGATCGGCGATGCCTACATCGGCGCGCCGACCGCGCTGGTGCTGCCGATCGGCGCGCTCGGCGATAAGTTCGGCCGCAACATCCTGCTCGTGCGCACCATCGTCAAAACGAACCCGCCCGCCCTCGACCTATCGCCGCCGGATAACGCGCCCGCGGTGCGATCCTCGGCCGCTGCCGGACCTGCAGGGTGCAACACGGGTCGGACCTCAGTGGCGGTCCTCGCGGGGGCGGCCGAGTCGGCTGAACCTACGTACTCGTCGCGCCCATGCCCCGCAATCCCGGTGACAGCGGCAGTTCCTTCCTCTACCGCGACGGCACTGCTTGGCTTCGTGCTGCCCGTCGTCAACAACATCGGCGATATCAGCCACGAGCTCGCCTGTGTCGGGGCGCATTCCGGTATCTCGGGATCGTGGCTGGTGCGCGGTACCGACCCTTCAAGTTCAACTCCTGAGGAAAACGATGACAATTACGACACGAACGAGACTTTGGGGGAGAGCCGCAGCCGTGAGTGCTGTACTTCTCACCGTTGGCTGCAGTGGTGGTTCGAATATCGGCAGTGTCGCCGTCACCTCGAGCACAGCAACCTCCCGGCTGGTGTCCAATGATAGCCTGCTACTGAGTTCAACCGAATTCCCCTCCGGCGCAACGAAAGTCGAGCTGACGAAGGAGGCGGTAGTAGCGGGCTTCAGCAATGCGACCGGAATCTCGAACTACAAGGTCGACGGCCAGGTCAGCTTCACACCAGCGCAGTGTGAACATGCACAGCAGGATCTGGCCGCGCAGCAGCGGCTGCTGCAGAACGCCTCGTTCACCGGTGTTCAGCAAGTCGACGGCACCGTGATCACCGAGATCCTCTCCGGCACTTCCGCCGATCTCGACAAGATCTTGGACCTCGTCGCGCGCTGCGGGCAGATGACGGTCACGACCACCGCGGGCGGCAAGCAGCTCACCGCTAACATAGCGATTGAACCGCTGCCGCTGCCGGGTGCCGTGAACGGCGTACCTGCCGTGGCATACCGCACCACTTCCC
>NZ_BDBY01000258.1 GCF_001613225.1 Nocardia pseudovaccinii NBRC 100343 | reverse complement strand
AGAAGGTCCGCGACGCGATTTAGTATGCCGACTTCTCGGCGGCAGCTTGCGCGGACGTAAGGGCTGACCTCCGCATACCCATCACCTTTCCAGCCGCTATCGTGTGCTCACTATTTCCGATCGGAATAGTTGAGGAGAACCGATATGGGACGAGTTGTCTCTTGCTATGACGTCGATTGGGCGCAGGTGACCTACTACCAGCGCGACCCGGCGGGACAGATGTCGTGGTCGATTTCGCCGGAGTGACCCGGCAGCTCGATCGGGTCAACCGCGGCGAGACTAGGCTGAAACTGCCACGTGCACAGCGGATTTCGCAAATGCGCCCGGTCCAATATACGCTGATACAGTCAACCACTGAGCGATCGGTTTGGTGGGCCCGAATACTCCTGGCTGAGCCTCGAACCGTCGCAGACGGGTTCGGGGCTCATTCAGATTCTGTTGCCGGGCGAGCGGGCGGCAGGTCGCATGGTACGTACGGTCGCAAATCATATTTCCCAGTGATAGCTGACGCATGGGACCTGTCGGCGCGGCCGCTTGGCGATACGACGACGAGGTCGGTGACCAGACCCTCACGCGACTGCCCGGCTGGAGCCGATGGTGATTCCGATGGGGTATCAGAATCGAGCCGAAAGGATGGCATTGATTCGTGCTCGGCGGAAGTCGTCCACCGCAGGTTCCCGACTCGCCCCATCTCACCGATGTCTCACACTTTTCGGTACGCAAGGCTATGAAGAGCCTGGGTGAATGACGTTGTGCGTGACCGGGTGCGTCCTCGTCCCACCCGGGGAGCGGTCGCGATCATTGTGGCCGCAGCGAGGTAGTCCGCTGAGCACACGCCACCCGTCCATCTGGCCGGTGACGGCGGGCCGGGCCGCGGCAGTTGCCCTCGTCGCCCTGCTCGCGTGGGCAGTTCGCGTCCGGATCCCGGGATACCGCACCGGCCCAACGACATCGGAACGATCTGGTAGCCGGATGTTCCGGCATGCTCGCCGCCGTAGCGCTGGTGTCCTACTTCTTCGCTACCTGGACTCAATACCTGGCCGTGGCAGTCGTGCCGTCTTCGCTCTATCCGATCGTCCCGGTGATTCTGGGCGTGTCCGCGCTACGGAGCGACTGCGCCGGAGCCAAGTCATCGGGCTGGCTGCCGCGTTGCTCGCCAGCACGATCATCGCGACCTCCTGATCGCGGCGACTCGGTAACGGAGGTTGCTCACAACAGCTGCGGCAGCATGATGAACTCGGCGGTAAGTGCCAGGACGGACAGGACGATTCCCGCGACAGCCAGTGCCTTGGCACTGCGCTGTCCGGTGCAGCCGACGATCCCGAGGACGAGTCCGGGAATTGCGAAGGGGAGGCCGACCAAAGGTCGCACGCCGGTCAGGTCGATCATCGGCAGGAATGGGAGTACGCACCCGATGACGCCGAGGATCGCCGACGCTACGGCGAACCATGGACCCCGCCGCTGACCGGTCGCGTGCGGACCGCCTTGCCATCCGGGATCGTTGGTATACACCCAGGGTTGTTGCTGCTGATAAGGATTCGGACCCGGCGGCGGGATGGGCGCGGAGTATCCGGCGTTCGGGCCGGGGTTCCAGGTCGGGTTGACCGGTTCCGGCGGCGGGCTATACGACATCGGTAATCCTCACTCACGAAATCCCCGAGAATGGCCTTCTATCGTTCGCGAGCCACGATAGCCGCATACCGAACGTTCGGCCCGATGCCGATGCGGCCAGGGCCGCGGCGGGCGCTCGCCGACCGGTTATCGACCGAGCCGTTCTGGCGCGCAGCGGCTGTCAATCTGTATCTGGCCCAAATCCGCTGGGCGGAAAGCAAACCGACCGCGCGGTTGATTCAACGGGCAGGTGCGGTCGCGGATGGTGCGCTGATCGACCATCCCGCGCAGTGATTGAAGGCGGCCTTCCGGGCGCACTGCGCACTGCACGGCCGGAGACAGTGCTCGCGATTGCAGGTGCCCTTTCTCGTAGCGGTGAGTTGGCCAGCCTGCTTGCCGCGGTGACGCTGACCCAGCAGTGCGAGAATCACTTCGGCTGGTCGGCACCGTGGGTCGAACTGCTCGGCACACTGCGCGCACACGACATGATCGATATTCGCGCCGCGGCGGCAGCGGTCTGGATCGTTGCCGAATGAGTTCGGACACTGTCTATTTCGCTGGCAGTGGCGAATTCCGTGGCGGGCGTGCCGCGCCAGTCGACCACGCGGCACGCCGGGCGGGGCGCCCCGTTGCGCCCGCCGTCACTGTGCCGGCGACGTTGGCGTCCGGGTCGGGTCATTGGTCGGACAACGCGGACCTGGGACGTCGCCAATTGAGCAGTAACGCTGCCGGGCAGTGTCACTATTGCGGACGAAGGTCGCCGTCGAGACTTTACTGTTCAGGCAAACGGCGGCGGCCACCGGCCACGTCGGTTACCAGATCAGTGTAGCCGTCGACGAGTTCCGCCAAGTGGTACCAGTGTTTATGGGTATTGTCGCTACGCGCGCCATCGACATCGATGGCGGTGTTGGCATCCACCCAGCTGCGCGCCATCCGATCCACCACCGCACCGAGGCTCTCGGTATGTAGCGAAGCACCATTGCGATGCTGCGGGACCTCCTGCGCAATCCACTCATTGATATCGTCGACGAGTTCGCTACGACGGCAATCGATTTCGGCCACGAGGTTCATGTCCTGAATCTCGGCACGGCGTGCGTGCAGTTCGGCGAGGGCGTGTGCGGAACGCAGCAATTCACGATCTTGAAAACGTCGTCCCTGAAATGCACACAATATCTGCGGAGCGGTCGGCAGCACCCCCACCGTAGGCGCGCTCATCGCCGTACCCCGAATTCACCCGACACCAACGCGCTTTGTACCAACATGATTGGCTCTCGATTCGGTTATCCCGGTCATCGGATCGGTTCTTCACAACTAGCGTAGCTGGATCATGCTCTTACAAATGCAAGAACGCAAGAGTGCGTTCTCATTGCTGCGGTAACGACATGGTCACCGGGGAGCGACCCCACAGACAGCTAGTGACAACGACTTTCACGCTCGATACTCGCGGGGAGCTGGGCCGGTGGCCAAGAGTTTGCCACATCATCGCCCGGCGCGTGGGCAGTATGCGATCGCCGCCTACGCTCGGGGAGTCCCGAGGTAACCAGTCATCCAACGGCGGCTTGTTCGGATCGGCGACGGCCTGCGCGTGGATGAGCGCGCGCCAACTCGGCGCGGATACGCGCGGTGCATTCGATCGGCGTACCCCGGCGGCAGCTCGGACAGACCGGCGGCCACGTCGATACCGGTGCCCGACACCGCGATCCAGATCTCCGCCGGAGGTCGGCGCGGTAGATCGGCGAATCGCCGAGTCTGTACGCGGGGATTCCCGTCCCACACGATATCCACTCGCCCGTCGGTGCGGACGCGGTCCTCCTCGTTCTCGCGGTCCTCGTCGGCGACGGAGGAACTTCGCGGCGAAATCCGCGCCGTCCATTTCGAATCGTTCTTCACCGTTGGCTAATTCGGTGAGGCCGATATCGTGCAGCCCTGTTCGTGCGCGCCCGATTCGCCGTGCGGCACTAGCCAACTGAGTCGACGGCGATGAAACTGGTTGTGCTGCAACAGATCATCTCCTCGAACCACCGCAGCGTAGACCCGAGCCCGGGGACAGTGCTGCGTGAAACGGACATGGGCCAACTCCTGATCTGATCGTGCCGTCCTGAATTCGGAGAAGCCAGATGTTCGGCCCATGCGCGCGCCAATTCAGCGCCGTGATCCGCAACGAGCGCGAGTGCCATATTGATGCCCGCGGCCACGCCCGCCGAGGTGAGGACCGTCGCGCACGTAAATGGCAGCGGCGGCCACATCGCTTCCGGGACAGCACGCCGCGCGCTACCGCATGCCGGTCAGTGCGTGGTGGCCCGTCGCCCGACGAGGAGCGCGGCCGCGGCCGAGACGAATGCCCGGCCGGATCGAGCAGCAGCACACCATTCGAAACCGCCACCACGAAGTCGCCGTGCTCGGCCGATCTCATGCCCCGGTCTCGAGAATACGGTGCCGCGACTACAAGGACGAGCACCCATAGATCCGGCCACCGAACCGCGACCTACCGTGACAAGGGAATATCGCAGCGAAAACTCCGAACTTCGTTGCTGCAAAAGGCGGTAGTCTCTGACCACGCTGCGAATGCATATTTGCGTGTGTGGCGGGCACTTACTACAGACATGTACGCAAGAGTGCTATCGGGTGCGCCGGGCGAAAGGGTTGTCATGGCAGGCAAGCGCACAGTCCTCACCGCGGGTTTGCGGCGGCTCTCGGTGCTGCTGACCGAGATGCGCGAACACGCGGGGCTCAGCAAAGAGGATGTCAGCGGCAAGACCGGCATCAATATCACCACGCTGTACCGCATCGAGACGGCGCAGGCGCGCCCGCAGCGGCGCACGCTGATGGCGATGCTGGATCTCTACGGCGTCACCGAACAGCAACGCGACGATGCGCTCGAACTCCTGTCGGACGCGCTCAAGCCCGGGATGTCGCGGCCATACGAGGCGACGCTGACCGAGGTGCACGCGGCCTATATCAACTTCGAATCCGAGGCGCTCTCGGCTCGGCACTACCAAACCTCCTACATCCCGGGGCTATTGCAGACCTCGGACTATGCCGAGGCGGTCATCGACACCAATATGCCGAAGCTGGACGGAGCCACGGTGTCGCACAATGTGCGGGCGCGGATGGATCGGGCCATGCATCTCACCAAGCCGGATCCGCTGGAACTGTGGGTGGTGCTAGACGAAGCCGCGATCCGACGGATGGTCGGTGGCCCCGATGTCATGAGGGCACAGCTGAAGCGGCTGCTCGACGATTCGCAGATGAAAAACGTCATCCTGCAGATACTTCCGTTCAGCGCGGGGGTGCATCCCGGCATGGCCGGATCCTTCACACTGCTGGACTTCAAGGATCCGGCCGATCCGGAACTGGTGTACGTCGAGGGCATCGCGGGTGATCAGCTGATCGAGGGCCATCCCCAGATCCGCCGCTTCGGCATTATTTTCGACCAGCTGCGCGCCATGGCGCTCAGCCCGCGCGACTCCATGGCGCTGATCGACCGGGCCTCCAAGGAGATGAGCTGATCAGCTGCGGCTGGCTCGTCGATAGCCGACCGCCGCCGGGATCGCGAAGACTACGAGCGCGCCGACACACCAGGCGATGGTGGCCAGTAACGGGTCGCGCACCGGCCCGCCGACGGATAGCCCCTTCATGGCATTGATGGCGTAGGACATCGGCTGATTCTTGACAATCGGCTGGGCCCACGGCGGATAGGCGACCAGCAGCACGAACCCGGTGCTGAAGAACATCATCAACGATGATCCGAGCGAAACAGCCTCCACCAGTGCGGCTTTCGCACTGAATACGGCCACCGCCGTGACCACGGTGGCGAAGGCGATGCCGAACAGCAACGGCACTCCGAACAGCGCGATACCGGCGAGCAGCCCTTGCCGGAATCGGAAGCCGAGCGCCACACCCACCGCGAACATCACCGCCGTGCACAGCACAATCCGGATCCCTTCGGCGACAATGCGCGCGATCAGTCCGGACGCGCGGTGCACCGGCAGCACCCAGAAGCGGGCCAGCAGACCTTCGTCGCGCTCGCGTCCGAGGGTGATGGCGCCTGCCACCGAACCGGACATCACCCCGACCAGCGCCGACATCGGCACGAAGCCGTACAGCGCACTCACCTCGGAGAACTCCGAAATCTGTTTTCCTAGAACGGTATTCAGCACGATCAGCAGGAGCGCGGGAAAGACGAGCGACTGCACGACGGTCAGCGGATCACGCCACCAGCGCATCAGCAGCCGCTTGGTCTGGATCATCGTCTGCGGGATCAGTAGACGCCAAGTCTCGGTCCGACCGTAGACCTTGGGCAATTCCGCCGTGGGAGTCAGTACCTCGGTCATGCCGACCTCCGGATCGAAACGAATACCGCGCCCGCACCGAAGAGAATGATCTGACCGAATATCCAGGCCAGCCCGGGCCCGAGGATCGACCAGCCGACCACGCCCGCGTGGCCCGATGGATCACCGGCCAGCGCGCGCAGCCCGTATACGTACTGCGAGACCGGCTGGTTGCGTGCGAACCCCTGGATCCAGTGCGGAAATTGGCTGACCGGGGAAAGTCCGCTCGACACCATGCCGAGGATCAGCTGCGGCAGGATCAGCGCCTGGGTGGTCGCCTCCGGGCTCTTGGTCAGACTGCCGAGCAGATCGGCACCCAGGCACAGCGCCAGCCCGATCAGCATCGCGAACCCGATGAAACCGAGTGTTTCCCACCAGCTTCCATAGAAGCGGAAGCCGATCACATGGCCGCAAACGAGGGCCGCGGCCAGCGCGATTCCCGCCCGGCCCAGCGCGGTTGTGACTCGCGCGGCCAGCGGCACCGGCGAAAGCATCGGCATCGATCCGAACCGCACATTGAGCCCGTCCTTCGCATCGGCGGCCGCTCGGAATGCGGCCGTGATGGCGCAGAAGGCGATCGCCTGCATGGCGATCATGGGCATGAGGAATTGCGCGTAGTTGCTCAGCCCGCCCCGCCGGGCCGGGTTCAGCGACATCACGAGGTTCAGCGGGACGTAGAAGCCGACGGTGAAGACCACCGGCGCGAGCAGCGCGGTGAATAGTTCACCATTGCGCCAAGACGGCCGGACCAGGCGTGAGGTCAGCGCCCACCATTGCGCCACCGTCGCCATCCGCGGCGGTGGCGCGTCCACCAGCCGCTCGCTGCTCAGGCGGCGGTTTTCCCCGTCGCCGCGGTCCTGCTGAACGGTGCTCGATACCGCGTCGCTACCGATGCTCATCTGCACGCTCCCATCCTGCGCGTCAACCGTGCTTGTCGGTGGGGAACCGGCTGTTCTCAGCATGTCGCACGCAGCCGCAGCCGGTACTGCTTTCCGCACTCTTCGAGTACGTATCGCATGATCAATCTCGCTGCCTCTCGTCCCCTGCCCACCGCAATCGGGCGCGCCGCCACCGTGTCGGGCGGGCGGCTCGTCGTCCAATCTCGCCGGACCGATGACGTTTCGATACCGTCCCCGGGTGTCGCAACGACGACTCCGAGGGGGCGATGAAACCCACCAAGGTGTTGTGCCGACCCGAGTAGAACGGCGTCTCAACGGCGCGTGAATTATGCAGTGTCGCTATCGGTTTCGACGGAATGTCCGATTCGCGAGGTGACTACCGTGCACGGGGTGAGTAATGTATGCCCCGATGACCAGCATGGAAGCCCGTTTCCGTGAAGCAGCGCGGACCGTGCCCCTCCCCAGTCCTTGGAATCTGTCCGCCTACCTCGCAAGTGTCGCCGCGCACCGTGGTCGTTCCATCTCGCTGCAGGCGATCCCCGCGGCCGCGCTCGCGGATATCGGATGTCGTGGCAGCGGGCTCTGGATCGCGCGCGGTCACGACGACATCATCGGCTACGACGCGTCCGCCACCGAGCGCAATGCGGATCACATCATCCTGCACTTGATCGGTCACATGCTATTCGGGCACGGCAAGGAAGGCACGGAGGCGGGCGAGCCGATCACACCGTCGCTGGCCGCACTGCTGCCGTCCATCTCACCGTCCTCCATCAAGCATGTACTCGGCCGCGAGCATTTCGGCGCCGACCGCGAACGGGAAGCGGAGGTATTCGCCGATATGACCATGGTCTATGCCACCCTGCCGCGCCGCCCGGCGCGTTCGTTCCGACTTTTCGGGCGCGGGCGCTAGCCACCGGGTAGTCGGCGGGTGCCCTCACGTAATCCGTCGATGAGATCCTGATAGCTATCCGCCAGCTCGTTGAGCTGCACCCACGCGTCATAGAAGACGGGTTCCGGCGCCTCGGACAATGGCACGAAGGCCTGCGTGGTCATTCTGGCCAGCCGATCCACGATCTCGCCGACGGTTTCGGAGTGCAACTGCGCCTCGGAGCACGGCACCGGCATCGCCAGCGTCACCCACATATCGATCGAGCGCACCAGTTGGCCGCGCCGCCGATCCAGCTTGGGGATCTCGCGCACCGGCGTCCGCTCCCGGATTTCGTGCAGTTGCGCCAACTCCCCTGCCGCCTCCAGCATCGGATGATCGTCGTGCGGCAGCCCGCGGCATGCGGCCAGCAACATATCCCGCCCCGGAACCATCCGGTTGTTTCCGACATTTCTCATCTGGGCCTCCCACCGACGCCGGAACGCGCCGCGATCGGCGAACCTCCCGACCAGCAACGTCGTTTCCACACCGCACGACCGCACGTGACACTTCGATTATCGACCCAGATCCGTGCCCGCGATCGGAAACGCCGATATCAATTTGTTACAGACCGGCGCGCCCGTGGCAAATGCGCAGTAACCCGAACTATGGTCCGATGCTCAGCGACCGCGTAGCTTCGACTACGCGGGTACGCCCTCCGCCAGATAATCCTGACCACCGACATAGAACGTGCGACCGGATTCGCTTGCGGCACTTGCGGCCTCGCCGACGACGGCGGCGAACGCCTCGACGGTGGGCAGTGCACCGTGATCGCGGCGAGCCGAAACCGCCTCGGGATTACGGCGTTCCAGCAAGCGGACAATGATCGTGCCGTCGATCATGTCGCCGGATACCACGTTCAGCCCGATACCACGCTCGGTCAGCTCCGGAATCATTGCGCGCAAGGCGTCTTCACCCGCACGCTTGCTCGCCGCGATCGGCTCATAGTCCGCCGGAACGGGTTTGCGGCCGTGGAAGTGGGCCTGATGGCTGGTCACGAAGACGATCCGGCCACCGGACGGCAGGTGCGGCATGGCTTCCCGCACCAGGCGGACCTGCGCGTCACGGTTCAACGCCATCGCGTAGTCGGGTGCGGCATTGCGCTCGAGACCGCCGGATGCGTTGAGCACCAACACATCCAGCCGACCGAACTCCGTCACCATATCGGCGATCATCGCCGCGGTGGCGTCCGCATCCGCGATGTCCGCACCGGCGATCGAGGCACTGCCGCCGACAGCGCCGATCTCATCGGCGATCGTCTGGGCGCGCTTGCGCTTCTCCCGATAGTTGATGATCACGTGATCACCGCCCGCCGCCAGCACTTTCGCCGTCTCGGCCCCAATCCCCCGCGACGCGCCGGTGATCAGCACAATCCGTCGTTCCGTCGAGTCGCCCACCATCTGCCTCTCGTTCATCAGCCCACAGCAACGCTTCTAATTTAGAATCACTATGGTAGTTCGAAATGAGAAGTGCAAATGGAGCCAAGCCGTCGCGCGGGCGAAACGACCCGGCGCACGCGCCCATGCTGGCCACCATGGAGCTCATCGGCCAACGCTGGATCCTGCGCGTCCTCTGGGAGTTGGAACCCGGCCGCCTCGGCTTCCTCGAACTGCGCCGCCGCATGGGCAACTGCTCGTCGAGCATGCTCTCGACCCGCCTGCAGCACCTCCAGACCGCGGGCGTGATCACCAAGAACGCGGACAAAACCTACGAACTCACCCCCGCGGGCCTCGACCTCACCGCGGCCCTCCAGCCACTCTGGAGCTGGTCCGAACGATGGACCCCGCCATCCCCCACTTCCGAGTAGGACATGCGACAAAGGCGGTCCCCGGCGCACTGCCGGGAACCGCCTTCGCCTGACGACAGGGTTACTTCAAGCGGAGCTTGCCGAACAGCCCTTCCTTCTCGTCATCCGGGCCCGCGGTGAAGTACAGCGAGTCGGCATCGCCGAGGCTCTCGCCATTGCCGAACATCAGCGCCCACAGACCCTCGATCTCGACCGGCTGGCCCTTCTCATCGCGCAGGTAGTCGACGAACTTGCCGGTGACGTCGTCGTAGGCGAGCACATGGCCGAGGCCACCGAAGTTGCCGACGAGCAGCTTGCCGCTGAGCGGACCGAAGTTCGCGGGCGCCACCGCGACACCCCACGGCGCATTGAGGCGACCGCCGTCGTCGAGGATGCGGACCAACTTGCCGCTGCCGTCGAATTCCGCGACCTTGCCCTTGGCGGGCTTGCCCTTGGCGTCCTTCTCCTGGTCCTTGTCGAGCGAATCCTCTTCGGCTTTGTCGAACTTGGACGCGTCCTGCTCATCCGGCTTGGTGTCCGCGTACGAAACGAATACGCGGTTGCCGATGGTGGTCACATTGAACGGGGCGGGATCGCCGGGCTTGGCCTTCTTGCCCTTATCAGGGGCGGCCGCGTCGATCTGGTCGCCGGTGGCGAAGGGGTTGGCGAAGCCGACGGTCGGGATCAGCTGCCAGTCCTTGTCGAAGGTGCGGACCTGCGGGTTCTCGCCGAAGTCGGCGGCGAGCAGCTTGTCACCGGACGGAGCGAGCGCGATGCCGAAGAATGCCATGCCCTGGGACTCGCCGTCGAAGACCAGATTCGCCGGACCGTCGTGCCGGATGATCGCGCCCTCGGGTCCCTGCTCGGTCCAGGCCGAAATCTTGCCGGAGTCGGTGGCGAAAATGAACCGCGACGAACCGGTCAGCAGCACCGGCGCACCGTCGACATCCACCGGCTGGTCACGCACGACGAACAGGTCGGAGGTGATGGGAGCACCGTTGAACACGACGCCGGTGGTCTTGCCGATACTCTTGTCCGAGGTGTCTGCATCCGCACCCGGAACCGTGACTATCTTCAGCGGATCCTGGAACAGCTTCTGCACCTTGGGATCCGCGGACGCGCTGACATCGCCGACGAATTGGAACGATTTACCGCCCGCGCCGACCCAGAAGTGCCCGCCCGCACCCTTCGGGCGATCGGCTAGGCCCCACGCGTTCACCATATCCGGAAAGGTGTACTGCGCTTTGTATTCGGCAGTGTTGGCGGCGAGGTTGGTCTGCGCGTAGTGATTGCCGTCGAGGGCAGGCACTTCATCGTTAGACGACTTCGAATCCGAGCATGCCGCGGCCACAACCAGGGCAGCGCCGAGCACCGAGGCGCGCAGCAGACCGTTGCGGGCCCGCGACCGCCAGGCACCGTTGCGGCGCAATTCACTAAGGCGTGCGTTCAACTTCTTCGTCCTTTCCAGCCACTCGCAACCCTCATTTGGCGATTAGGCGACGCTAACCTTAGCTTGGTGGAATTTCGACCGTATCGGAACGCCCCGAATCCGACGGGTTTAAGCTGTCGCGCGTGGTCGCCCCCCAACCTTCCGTCGCCCCCCATCCGGATATCGCTCCGCTCGCTCCATTGCTCGGCACATGGCGCGGACCAGGGCACGGTGAGTACCCGACCATCGAGTCATTCGACTATGTCGAGGAAATCAAGTTCGGCCACCTCGGCCGACCGTTCCTCACCTACCGGCAGCGCACCCGCGCCGCCGACGGCAGCCGGCCGATGCACGCCGAAACCGGTTATCTGCGGTGCCCGCGCCCGGATCACGTCGAATTGATCCTGGCCCACCCGACCGGCATCACCGAGATCTGTGAGGGCAGCCTCACCATCGTCGATGGCGAACTGCGGATGGAATTCGATTCGACCAGCATCGGCCGCAGCAGTACCGCGAAGGTGGTGACCGCCCTCGGCCGTTCGATCAAGTTGGTCGGGGACACCATCGACTACACCCTGCGCATGGCCGCGGTCGGCGAACCACTGACCCACCACCTCGCGGCGACCCTGCACCGCGCCTGATCAGTCGCGGGACGGATCAGGGCGCCACGGCACGTGCGGTCGGCCCGCGGCCTGAGCGGCGGCCTCGGCCGAATGTAGTTGGTACGGCGTGATACCGCCCGCCTCCCAAGCGCCGACGGAACCCGCCGCAACGGCCTCGGGTGACTTCGCGGTCAATCCGATCTCGTTGCGCACCACCGCGATCGGCCGATCGGCCAGCGTGAACCAGTCCAGGTCGAGGAAGTCGTGGCTGCCATGGGTGAGCGCCCCGCGTCGCATGGCATCGCCGAGGCGCGTCGCCATGCCCGCGGTGCTCAAATGTCCTTCGTTGGCTTCGAACAATCCGGCTCCGGCATGTAGGTAGCCGGTTTCGAAGAGTGAAATCACCATGGCGAGCAGGCTGAACGCGCGCGGGTCGTCATTGGCGCGTGCCATGAATGCGAAGACCTCGATCTCGTTTTCCAGCGTGGTGCCGTATCCCGCGAGCACATGCACCCAGTCGTGCTGGGCGAGCAGCGGCGGCGCGGAACCCGGCAGGCCGGGCGTGACGAAACCGCGGTCGGCATAGAAATCGGAGACGCCGCGGCCGAGCGTACCGACGGGGAACTCACGCAGGGTGGCCCAGTGCGCGGCCAACGCCGGATCATCGCTGACCTGCCCCCAGGACGAATCCAGACTTTCGGTGTGCAGCGCGGTCAACCGGCTCGGATCCAGCCCACCGAGATAACCGTTGCGATCGAAGTCGACCGCGGCGAGTTCGATCGCGCCCTCGGCATATTTCCGCGCCACCGCGATCATCTCGTCGTCGACCTCGAGCGCGTCGGCGAACTCCCGCAGTTTGGTCGCGACCGCGGGCGGCAACGGCCGCACCACCAGCGCGGACAGCAGCATCGTCTGCACGATCCGCTCCCGGAAGATCCGATTGCGCCGGGCCAGACCGACCGCGAAGGTCTCCGCATCGACGGGCGGCAGCGTCTCCAACTCGACTCGATGTCCGGTCATCGACAGGAACAGCGACGGAATCAGCAACTGCTGCAGCGGGGTCAGCCCGTCCGCGCCGGACGCCGCGGCGACCACACCGCTGGCCAGCAGCTCCACTTCGGCCGCATCGGGCGGGGTCAGCAGTACATCTTCCATCCGGTCAACTCCAACAAGATCGCCGACAATGTCCACCCCGGCGGTGGACGATCACATTATCGATCCGAATCCGGCACGGCGCGTAGTCATTTCGCCGATGGCGTAGTCGCGCCGGGCACGGCGTGCCATCGGTGCGTATGCTGAATTCCATCGCGTGACGCTTCCGTCGGCGAAACAGCCGTGGGGCAGCGGCGGTCCGGAAGCAGATTGCGCTCGGAGGGAATCTGGTGGGCTCTGCGGGCTCGAATCGACCGGCGCTCGATCTTCGAGTGCTCGGACCGGTGCGCCTGCTGGTCGATGCTCGAGCGATACCGTTGCCCGGCGCCAAACTTCGCGCGCTGCTCGCCATGCTCGTCATCAACCGCCGCAATGCTGTCGCGAAAACCGCGCTGGCGAACAGCATCTGGGAAGAGGAGATGCCGAATCGCTCCGTCGACGGCCTCTACGCCTACGTCTCCAATCTGCGCACCGTGCTGCGTTCGGCCGGGGTCGACGACCGGGCCATCCTGCGCACCGTGCACGCCGGATACCTCCTCGATATCGGCGAGGATCAATGCGATGTCGGCCGCTTCGAGCGGGCGAGGACCCAGGGCTCGCTGGCCTTCACCACCGGCGATCTGGAAACCGCGGCCGAATGTTTCGCCGACGCGCTCGCGGAGTGGAGTGGTGAGGCGGTCGCCGGACTGCGCGGACTGCGTTTCGCCGACAATTTCGCCACCGACATGGACGAACGCAGGTTGAATGCCATCGCCGATCGCCTGGACGCGGATATCGCATGCGGGCGCGAAGGCGCGGTCCTGGGCGAACTGACCGCACTGACCACCGAGCACGCCGTGAACGAGCGGCTCTGGCGACTGTTCATCTCCGCGCTCTACCGCGCGGGCCGCCAGGCCGACGCACTCGCCGCCTGTCTGCGCATCCGCCGCAACCTCGCCGACCAGCAGGGCATCGACCCGGATCCGCGCACCCTGGCACTGGAGTCGGCGATCCGCAGCCAGCAGGCACTGCCGACGGTCTCCT
Organism: Nocardia pseudovaccinii NBRC 100343; assembly: GCF_001613225.1. Lineage (GTDB taxonomy): Bacteria > Actinomycetota > Actinomycetes > Mycobacteriales > Mycobacteriaceae > Nocardia > Nocardia pseudovaccinii. Next base: position 3,324 of record NZ_BDBY01000258.1, on the reverse strand, counting down.
CCTCCCCCGGGGCGACCAAACGGGATCTGCCCGATGTGCTGCGGCAGGCCTGGCTGCGGGTCGGCGACGGTGAGGCGATCGCCATTCCGCCGACCGGGCTGCGGATCGGCCGGGAATGGGATAACGACATCGTGCTCGACGATGCCCGGGTCAGCCGTAAACACGCGCGCATCGTGCCGCGCGAGAACCGGATCTTCATCCGGGATCGGGATTCGGCCAACGGCGTCTACGTCAACGGTGTGCCGATCGGTGCCGATACCGCACTCGCGCACGGCGATGTCATCCGAATCGGTTCCACCACACTGCGTTACGAGATGCCCGATCGCGGCGCCCCGCCGGAATCCACCAGTCGCACCAACTGAGCGGGGTTCACTACCCTGCGGGCAGGGCGGCGAGCATATCCCGCGTCACCGCAACGGCATTGTCCGAACTGCCGCCCTTGACCAGCAAGGTCGCGAAGGCCAGATCCCCGCGATAGCCGACGAACCACGAATGCGAGCCGCCGTCGACCTCGGCCTCCCCGGTTTTCCCGTACACCTCACCCTGGTCGGCAATGCGCTCGGCGGTACCGCCGGTGACCACCTTGCGCATCATCATGCGCAAACCATCGATCACTTCGGACCCGATGGCCGGACGATCCCCTTTGATCTCCGTTGTACGTCCGGCGATCAGATACGGCACCGGCGCCGACCCGTGCGCGACGGTCGCGGCGAGCACCGCCATTCCGAACGGGCTCACCACCACCTTGCCCTGCCCGATGCCGTCCTCGGTTCGCTGGATCATATCGTCGGCCGGTGGCACCGAACCCGATTCGGTCGGCAGGCCCGGAACCGTATAAGCCTGTCCCACACCGAGTTTCGCGGCGGTGTCGTGTAGCGCGTCGGCGGGCAGGTCGCTGGCCAGTTTCGCGAATGCGGTATTGCAGGACCGCTCGTAGGCGGTGGCCATAGTTACGTCACCGAGCTGGAAGAGGTTGTAGTTCGGAATTGTCCGCTCCCCGATGACAATTCGGCTCGGACACGGCAAAACCGTTTCGGGCGTGGCCTTTCCGAGCGACATCGCCGCGGCTGCGGTCACCGTCTTGAAGACCGAGCCCGGCGGATACTGGCCGATGGTAGCCACCGGACCGGCACGGTCGGCCGCCCTGTTCTGTGCGACAGCGAGAATCGCGCCGGTCGACGGCCGCAGCACCACCATCATGGTCTGTTCCTCGCGGCCGCTGACAGCGCGCTGCGCGGAGTTCTGCACATTGCGGTCGATGCTGAGCGAGAACGACGGGGCGGGTTGTGCGGGCACCTCGGTGAGCACGTCGGTATCGGCGCCGTTGGCATTCATGGTGACAACGCTCCAGCCCGCCTTGCCGTCCACCTCGGCGATCACCGTCTTGCGCACCTGTGCCAGCAGATCGGGTGCGAAATCCCGGTCGGTGGGGACCATATCCCACTGCTGAGTCAGCGTTACCCCGGGCAGACCGATGAGATCTCCACTCACCTGGTCGAATTCGTACTCGCTCAACAGCGCGACGGTGTACTCGCCCTTGGCGGCGTAGGCAGCGTTCAGGATCGCCTCGGGGGTGAGCCGGTCGTCGAAGCGATGCAACGCCGCCGCCAGCGAGGTCGCCGTATAACCCGGATCCGGTGCGGAGGCCACGGTGAACGCGACCCGAGATACCTTGCCCGGCACCAGCACATCACTGCCGGACTGCTCGTTCACCCTGGCGCGCGGGGCCGGGTTGGCGCGCAGTGCCATGGTCTGGGTGGCGCCGAGTTTGGGGTGGATATCGGCGGAGGTCCAGCGCACCATCCAGCGGCCATCACTGCGGCCCATCTGCAACTGGCCGGTGTATTTCCAGATCCGGTCCTTGGGCAGGCGCCACTCGTAGGTGTATTCGACAGTCGCGGTATCGCCGGTGACCCTGGCCGCGCCGGTATGCGCGGTCAACTTCTCGGCCTGCAACTCGTCCCATGCGGAACGCAGTGCGGCGGTAGCCTTCTCGGGCTGACCGGTGAGTTCGGCCGCGGCCTCGATGTCGTGGCGGGCGAAGGCGGAAAGGAAGGCATCGGCCGCGGGCACCGGTCCCTGCGGGTCGGCCGAGCAGCCGGATCCCGCCGCCGCGAAAGCCGCGACGGCCAGCGTAATGAGCATGCGAGTCGACATCGGGACCGATCGTATAGTCAACCGCGAGCAAACGGCTGTGGCACACCGATGTTCGGTGCCGCGTTCAGTCGAGCAGCACGGTCGCGAAGGTGGCGATCTGCCGGAATCCGACCCGGCTGTAGGCGCGGCGGGCAATGCTGTTGTAGTCGTTCACGTAGAGGCTCGCGGTACGGCCCGAGGCAACCACCGCATTCGCCACGGCGGCCGTACCGCGGGTGCCGAGGCCAGCACCGCGACGTTGCGGATGTACCCACACGCCCTGGATCTGCCCGGTACGCCGGGACAGCGATCCGACCTCGGCCTTGAACACCACTTCGCCGTCTTCGAAACGCGCCCAGGCGCGGCCGGATTCGATCAGGCTCTGGATCCGGCGCCGATAGCCGCGGCCGCCGTCACCCGCGCGCGGATCGACCCCGACCTCCTCGATGAACATGGCGATGGCCGCGGCGAGATAGCGCTCCAACTCATCGGGCCGAACCCGGCGGACCTGCGTATCGGCGGTGGCCAGCGCGGGCTGGCCGAGAGCTAGCAGCGGCTGCGCACCGCGTAGCTCGCGTTCCGGTCCCCAATGCGCGGACAGCATCTCCCACAGCGGCAGCGTCAATTCCTGACGCCCGACCACCGAGGAACACACCCGCGGCCAGCGGACCGCCCGCGTGGCAAAGGCGCGCAACGCATCCTCGTCACCGCGCAGCGGCACCAAATTCGCACCGGAGAAGCAGAGCGATTCCGACGGTCCACCCCGGCTCCACAGTTCACCGTGTCCGACGCCGGTATCCAAGCCGAATTCCTGTAACCGCGCCGCCACCATGCACGAGGCGATCGGATCGCTGTCCAGCACCCGCAGCACCTGTGCCAGATCCCGATTCGCGAGCTGACGCGCGGGGGCATCCTTGGCCCGTCGCGCCGGCTCCAGCAGACTCCGCACATCGACAGCCTGCCACGAATCGGTCGACTGTGGTACGGCTACTCGGGAACTCCCGCCCGTAACGACCGCTTGCGGGTCGCTCGAAAGGTCAGCCGACGGTGACGACGGGTTCGCCCACGCCTTCCGTCTCGCCCATCTCTTCGGCAATGCGCATGGCCTCTTCGATCAAGGTCTCCACGATCTGCGCCTCCGGCACGGTCTTGATGACCTGCCCCTTGACGAAGATCTGGCCCTTGCCG
>NZ_BDBY01000257.1 GCF_001613225.1 Nocardia pseudovaccinii NBRC 100343 | reverse complement strand
GCGTCGCCTTGCCGTTGTCGTCGACCATGCGCTCACCGTCGCGGTTCGGCAGGGTCGAGGCGAGCAGACCGGTCAGCTCCTCTTCACGAGCGCCGTCGAACACCGGGGTGGCGATGTTGGACTCGGCCGGGGCCGCCAGCATCTCCTCCGGCAGTGCCCTGGCCCAGTCCGGACGGGAATTACCGTCCGCACCGGCGCCGACATCCCAGCCCGCCTTGCCGATCCACCCGAGGTGGGTCTCCAAGATCTGGCCGATGTTCATACGACGCGGCACACCGTGGGTGTTCAGGATGATGTCCACCGGGGTGCCATCGGGCATGAACGGCATGTCCTCGGTGGGGAGGATCTTGCCGATGACACCCTTGTTGCCGTGGCGTCCGGCCAGCTTGTCGCCGTCCTGGATCTTGCGCTTCTGCGCGACGTACACCCGGACCAGCTCGTTGACGCCCGGAGGCAGATCGTCGTCGTCCTCGCGCGAGAACACGCGGATGCCGATGACCTTGCCGGACTCACCGTGCGGCACCTTCAGCGAGGTGTCGCGCACTTCGCGCGCCTTCTCACCGAAGATCGCGCGCAGCAGCCGCTCCTCCGGGGTCAGCTCGGTCTCACCCTTCGGGGTGACCTTGCCGACCAGGATGTCGCCGTCACGAACCTCGGCGCCGATGCGCACGATGCCGCGCTCGTCCAGGTCCGCGAGGACCTCGTCGGAGACGTTCGGGATATCCCGGGTGATCTCCTCGGCACCGAGCTTGGTGTCGCGGGCGTCGATTTCGTGCTCTTCGATGTGGATCGAGGTGAGCACGTCCTCTTCGACGAGGCGCTGCGACAGGATGATCGCGTCCTCGTAGTTGTGGCCCTCCCACGGCATGATCGCCACGAGCAGGTTCTTGCCGAGCGCCATCTCACCGTTCTCGGTGCAGGGACCATCGGCGAGCACCTGACCGGACTCGACGCGCTGACCCTCGTCCACGATCGGCCGCTGGTTCGCGCAGGTGCCCTGGTTCGAGCGGGCGAACTTGCGCATCCGGTAGCTCTTGCGGGTGCCGTCATCGGCCATCACAGTGACGTAATCGGCCGAAACCTCTTCCACCACACCGGACTTCTCGTTCACCACGACGTCACCGGCGTCGACCGCGGCGCGCAGCTCCATACCGGTTCCCACGATCGGGGATTCGGAACGGATCAGCGGCACGGCCTGGCGCTGCATGTTCGCACCCATGAGGGCACGGTTGGCGTCGTCGTGCTCGAGGAACGGAATCATCGCGGTCGCGACCGAAACCATCTGGCGCGGCGAAACATCCATGTAGTCGACCTCGGAAGCGGGGACGAGTTCGTTCTCGTCGTTGCCCCGGCGGCAGAGCACCCGCTCCTCGAGGAAGCGGCCGTCGGCGTCGACCGGCGAGTTGGCCTGCGCACGGACGTGGCGGTCCTCTTCGTCGGCGGTGAGGTACTTGACCTCATCGGTGACCTTGCCGTCGACCACCTTGCGGTACGGCGTCTCGATGAAGCCGAACGGGTTGACCCGCGCGTACACCGACAGCGAACCGATCAGGCCGATGTTCGGGCCTTCCGGGGTCTCGATCGGGCACATGCGGCCGTAATGCGAGGTGTGCACGTCGCGGACTTCCAGACCGGCGCGCTCACGGGACAGACCACCCGGACCGAGCGCCGAAAGGCGACGCTTGTGGGTCAGACCCGACAGCGGGTTGTTCTGGTCCATGAACTGCGACAGCTGCGAAGTTCCGAAGAACTCCTTGATCGCGGCAACGACGGGACGGATGTTGATCAGGGTCTGCGGCGTGATGGCCTCGACGTCCTGGGTGGTCATCCGCTCGCGGACCACGCGCTCCATGCGGGACAGGCCCACCCGGATCTGGTTCTGGATCAGCTCGCCGACGGTGCGCAGGCGACGGTTGCCGAAGTGGTCGATGTCGTCGACCTCGACCGGCACCTCTTCGCCGCCCGGCGCGGTCATCGCCCGATCACCGGCGTGCAGACGCACCAGGTACTCGATCGTGCTGACGATGTCTTCCTTGGTGAGCACCGATGCGGTGATCGGCTCGCCGAGGTGGATGCCGAGCTTCTTGTTGATCTTGTAGCGACCGACGCGCGCCAGGTCGTAGCGCTTCTCTTTGAAGAACAGGTTCTCCAGCAGGGTCTGCGCGGACTCCTTGGTCGGCGGCTCGCCCGGACGCAGCTTGCGGTAGATGTCCAGCAGCGCCTCGTCCTGACCGGCGGTGTTGTCCTTCTCCAGGGTCGACATCATGATCTCGGAGAAGCCGAAGCGCTCGACGATCTCCTCGGTGGTCCAACCCAGTGCCTTCAGCAGCACGGTGACCGGCTGACGACGCTTGCGGTCGATGCGCACACCGACGGTGTCGCGCTTGTCGACATCGAACTCCAGCCAAGCGCCACGCGACGGAATGACCCGCACGCTGTGCAGATCCTTCTCGGTGCCCTTGTCGACGCTGTGATCGAAGTACACACCCGGCGAACGCACCAGCTGCGAGACGACG
>NZ_BDBY01000256.1 GCF_001613225.1 Nocardia pseudovaccinii NBRC 100343 | reverse complement strand
AGAAGTCCTCGATCGGCGAGAGCTCCTCGAGCACCTCCTCCAGACCGCCCGTTAGTCCGCCGTCGCCGCGAGCCGCGGCTTTCTCACGCCACGAGGGCGAGCCGATCAACCATGCAAATGAGTCGGTCTGTAGATCGAGAAGTCCGGGCACCTCCAAGGGTTCACGGATCTTCGCGAAAGACACCCGCAACGGGGCTCCGGGGATTCCGGCAACTGCCTTGGTCTGGGTGGAGACTGCCAAGATGCGTCCTTCCAGCACCTCACGCGCGTCGCGTGGTGGTCCGCGACCGTCGCTTGTCTGCTACGAATTCCGCTGGATACAACCCGAACGAAACCCGAACAGGCAACAACGGAAGTAACACCGGAAGGTGGAACTTACGTGTGCAAATCGAGGTATGGACAGGAGGCAGCCAGCGCAACGTCCAACCGTACACCCATACGCAAGGTGGTGTCAAAGTACCACCCGAACAAGCCTCCGTGTGGCGGCACGCCGTGACCGTTATGGCCGCATTCCGGGTCCGAATCGCTGGCTGCGTCGGGAGCCACGGGGCGCGAGAAGCCACTGTGACAGCTGCCGCTGTTGTGAATAGCGTGACGTGTCCGGCGAAACTCGTCAAGTGGCGGACCCGACCCGGTGATCAGCCAGATCCCCTGCCCCGCTGGGCTTATGCCGCCGAAATCACTGATCGACGATGGCCGCGGCCAGCCACTTGCCGTCCACCTTCTGCATTTTCAGCACGATCGGGCCGGAGGCGCTCTGCTGGGCAACGCCGTTCTTGTTCGCGCTGACGACGAAGTTCACCAGCAGCTCGGCCCTATCCTGGGTGAGCAAGGTCACCCCGATCGGGTCGGCGAGAGCATCGGCGCTGGTCTGCGCCTGTTTCAGGGCGGCGAGATTGGTATCGGCGTACTTGTCGAAATCGGCGAGCATCTGCCCGGTGACGACACCGTGCACCGCATCCTTGTAGCCGTCGAGCTTGTTCACGTCATAGGCGTAGATGGTCTTCAACGCGTGCGAGGCGGCCGCGGTCACCTCTTCGGTGGCCTTGGTGTCCACATAGGCCTCGTTGGAATCGTCTATGCCGGGACGGAACGCCGCGACCACGGCGAAGGCCCCCAGCAGCACAGCGACGAGGAGAAGGGCCGCGACCACGCCCCACCCCGCGCCCGGACGCAACCGCTGCGACCACGGCCGCGACGGCTCCGCGGGCTGCGGAGCCGGACGGGCCGGTTCCGCGCTACCGGCGACCTTCGTCCGGCGCTTCGTGGTCGCCGCTTCATCGGCCGCGCGGGTGCTGCGGCGTGCGGTGACGGAACCGGTGTTCGCCGCCGTGCGGCCCACGGTGGGACGGCTGCGGGGAGTGACCCGATTGACTGGTCGACGAGATGCCATGACGGGTTCTCCTACGATCCGGGCTTGGGCGCGGGCGTTGCACCGGGCTGTGCGGCAGACGGCTGGTTCAGCGGGATCGGCTGACTCAACGGACTCGCCTTCTCGGCCTTCCAGACCTCCCCCTGCTTGACCAGATCAAGGGTCCAGGTCTGACGGTAGGAGTACGGCGCGACATCCGGGACGGTCCTGGTGGTCTGCAGCACGATGAGCGCGGAGGCGTGGTCGCGCTCGGAGTTCAGCGCGGTCAGCGAGGACCCGACGACCTTGGACTCCAGCCTGGTCTTGGCCTGCGTGGCCTGCTCGCGGAACTGCTCCTGGGTCTTGGTGGCGTCGTCGAGCAGCGATCCGGTCATCGACGACTGGATCAGCTTGATCGAACCGTCGACATCATTGGGATCCAGCGACATCAGGTTGATCGCGGCCTGCCTGGCATCGGCCAGCGCGGTATCGCGCGCCTCGACGCGCGGACCGTCGGTGAAGAAGGCCGCGCGCACCCAGCCGGTGCCGAACCAGACCGCGGCGATCAACGCGACGACCAGCGCGGCGGCCGCCACCAGGGTGACCGCGAGTCGTCCGCGGGGTGCGTCCGCGGACGCGACCGCCGGGCGCACGGGATCCGATGCCGTCGCGTCATGCGCTGCGGCATCAGCTTCCGTGGAATCGGAGCCGGTTACCGGCGTTTCCTTGGACATGTCGATGCTCACGACCGTACCTCGCTAGCGCTCGGCACGGTCGTGCCCATCATGGGCGCAGTGTTCTTGGTTCGTTCGCTTCGCTCACTCACGGCCAGACACCCTAACTATTGTTACTGCGGCGTAGCCGCGTAGTTCCTGTTCACCGCTTGGGCGTGACCCCCAACAGGGTGGCCATCTGCACGGCGATCGGGTTCAGATTCAGCTTCTCGGGATCGGTCTTGGGATTGGCATCCCAGGGCTGCACAATGCTCGGATCCGCCAGATCGGCGCGCATTCCGCCGCGCACAGCGGTCGGATTGCCGAACGGCACAGTGCATTTCGCGTCCTTGTTGAACGGGAAGTCGTCGCGGGTGTCGTCGAAGTCCGGATTCTCCCGCTTCATCTGGTCGAGGATCGCCTTGGTGCCCTCGTAGCCCTGGGTGCACGCGGGCGGGTTGTTCACCTCGAGCACCAAGCCGAAGTGGCTGGTGCCGTCGCCGGGCGCGGTGGAGGACGCGCCGATGGACAGCCCCGGCAGCATCTGCAGCAGCGGACGCAGCGCGTAGAACTTCGGCGAGATGGTCAGCAGCAGCTGACGCAGGTTGGTCAGATCCTCGGTGAGCGCGCCGCCGCTCTCGTTCAGCAGCGCGGTGATCTGCTGGCCGGCATCGGTGCCGGTGCCGATGAGCCGCCGGATATCCGGATCGCTCGAGCGCAGTTGAGCGGTGAGCAGGTCGAGGCCCTGGCTGAACTGCCGGATGTAGCCCGACTGCTCGGCCTGGGTGCCGAGTGCGATCCGGCCGTCGCGGATCAACTGGATCGTCTGCGGCAGGCTGTCGTTGAACGTGGCGGTGAACTTGTTCAGCGAATCGACGAAGACCTTGAGGTCGTCGCCCTTGCCGTCGAAGGCCTTGCCGAGTTCGGTGACGGTGGTGTTGAGCGCGGTCAGATCCACCGAGCGAGTGAAGGTGTCCACGCTCTGGACCAGCTGCTCGACCGAAATCGGAGTCGTCGCCGAAGTGATGACCGAACCGTCGCGCAGATACGGGCCCTTATCGGAATCGGGCTGCAGATCGAGGTACTGCTCACCGATGGCCGAACGGTTGGCGATCACCGCCTTGGCCGACTCCGGAACCTTCGGCGCACTCGAATCGAGCACCAAGTTGATCGCGACACCCGTGTCGGTGAGTTCGAGACTGCCGACCCGGCCGACCGGGACGCCGCGGTAGGTCACCTCGGCGCCCTTGTAGATGCCGCCGGTCTGCTTGGCGTCGACCTTCACGTTGTACTCGCCGATGCCGAGCATGTGATCGAGCCGAACGTATTTGGCGCCGACGAAAACCACACCGAGCACCGCGATCACGGCGAACGCGACCAGCTGGTAGCGCACCAGACGGGTCATCGCTGACCACCTCCGATCTGGTCGAGAATCGCCCCGAGCGGATTGGCGGGCAGCTGCGGCAGGCCAGCGGGGTAACGCGGAATATTGGGTGGCAGCGGCAGCAGCGATACCGTCGGCCAACCCGGGCGCGGACCATTGCCGCCGTAATACGGGTTGGTCGGATTCACCGGCACCTCGGGGCCGTAAGGCGGCGGGATGTACACCGGATCTCCCTTGCCGACACCGAGGTTGCTGAGCGTGACGCCGATCTGCTGATCCACCGAGAGCCAGGTATTCACCTGACCACCGAAGGTGCCCTCCAGCGTCGAGTCCGGGAATGGATAGGTCGGTATCAGCGGCAGCGCGGTGACCAGATCCGGTGCGGCCTTGCCGAGTTCCTGCAGTGTCGGGCGCAGTGAGGTCAGATCCTTGATCAGGTCGTCCTTCGAGTGGTTCAACACGTCGAAACCGGCCTGACCCACCCGATCCAGCTGCTGCAACAGCGAAATCAGTTGTGGCCGTTGTTCGTCCAGGATCTTGATGCCCCTCGGCAGCTCATCGATGATCTTGCTGATCTGATCGGTCTGGGTGCTCACCCGACCGCTCAGCGTGGCGAGTCCGTCGATGGCCCTTGTGATGTCGTCGACCTGCTCGTTCAGCCCACCGATCAGGGTATTGGCCTGATCCAGCAGCGAGCGCACGCGCTCCTCGCGACCGCCGAGGGTCTTGTTCAGCTCCGTGACGATGGGCTGCAGCTGCGCGACGCCGCCACCGTTGAGCAGCAACGACAGCGCACCGAGCACTTGCTCGATCTCGGTCGCGTGCCTGGTGTGGTCGGCCGGGATGACCGAACCATTGGCGAGCTTCTTGCTGTCGGGTTCCTCGGCCGGCTTGGACAGTTCGATGAACTTCTCGCCGAGCAGATTCGACTGCCGCACCTCGGCCCGCGCATTGGCGGGCAGGTCGACCGAGGAGTTCACCAGCGCGCGCACGCTGGCCGTCCAGCCGTCCGGAGCAAGGGCGATTTTCTCGACACGGCCGACCGCCACACCCTCGACCTTGATCGCGGACTGCGGCACCAGATCGAGCACATCGTCGAACCGGATATCGAGGGTCATCGGATGGTCGCCGACATCGGCACCACCGGGCAGCGGCACCGCGTAGATACCCTCAGACGAGCACGAGGTCACCAGGACCGTGCTCATGCCCACCACCAGCACCGCGCTGGCCACGGAACGGATTCGCTTGTTCATCGCTGGCCACCTCCCTGCGAGGGCGGAAGTTGATCGGACGGGGTACCCGGAACCGTGCCGGGCACCGGGGCGCGCTGCTCGTTCTCATTGCTGAGGATGCCGAACGGCAGGATCAGCGTCGGTGTCTTCACACCGGCGGTGATCTGATCGGTGATCTCCTTGCAGTGATCCAGGATCGGGCGCATCTGCTTGCCGAGCGCTTCGAACTTCGGATCGCCCGGCATCAACTTGCTCAGATCCAGCATCTTGCACACCGCACCGAACGGATCCTGCAGATCGGTGAAGTTGGCGCGCATATCGAGGGTGCCGGATTCGGCATTATGGATATTGATCAGGTTGCTCAGCGCCAGCGGCAGCACCGGCAGTGCCGCGGCCAGATCGTCGCGCTGCTTGGCCAGCGTCGCGGTGAGCGTGGTCAGGCCCTGGGCATTCTGCTGGACCAGATCCCGGTTCTCGTCGATGAATCGAGCGACATCGCCGAGTGCGACCGAAAGCAGGTTCAGCGCCGCACCGAGATCGTGACGCTCCCCCGCGAGGAAGGTCGACAGATCCGCGAGCTGGGCATTGAATTGCCGCACCTGCTGGTCGTTCTGGGCCAGCATGGTGACGAAGGTCTGCAGGTTCTTGACGGTGTCGAAGATATCGCCGCGGGCATCACTGAGGTACCGCGCCGCGCGCGAGAGCTGAGTGATGCTGTTGGCCAACGCCTCTCCGTTGCCCGTCAGATTCGCGGCCGAGGTGCGCACCAGTTGGTTCACCGCGCCCTGGGCGTTGGCGCCGTTGGGGCCCAATGCATCCGAGAGTTCGGTGATGCTCTTGTACAGCTGATCGACCTCGACCGGGGTGACCGTGCGATCGCGCGGAATGGTCGCGTTGCGCGGCATTTTCGGCCCCCCGGTGTAGGCCGGGGTCAGCTGGATGTAGCGGTCGGACACGATCGACGGCGTGATCTGCGCGGCCTTGGCATCGGCGGGCACGTCGATGCTGCGGTCGACGCTCAGCACCACCTTGACCTGCTCGCCTTGCGGCTCGACGGAATCCACTTTGCCCACCGGCACACCGAGGACGCGCACATCAGAACCCTCGTAGATGCCGACGGAGCGGTCGAAGTACGCGGTGATCTTGGTCGTGGTCATCCGGTCGAAGACCCACCAGAGGGCACCGGCCAGGACCAGCGCCGCGATCACACCGATCACGATGGTCGCCTTGGTGCCGCGACGCGAGGTCCGCAGCGCGGTGAGCGGCTCCTTACGAGGCCAGTTCACCCCCATGTCAGTTACCTCCCATGGTGCGCACCGGCGGCCGGTCGCCCGGAATCTCCGGCAGACCGGGCGGAAGCAGGTTCACGATCACCGCGTCGAACCAGCGACCGGTACCGAGCACATTCGCGTAGAGGCCGTAGAACGGCGCCGCGAGTTCCAGCGTCTTGGAAATGTTCTGTTGGTTCTCGTTCAGCAGGTCGATGGAGGCCCTGAGATTGGTCAATGCCGGACCTATCTGCTTCTCGTTATCGGCGACCAGCGCGCTCAGTTCGGCCGACACCGTCTTGGCTCCGGTGAGCAGCTGTGCGATGGACTGCTGGCGAATATTCAACTCGGCCAGCAACTGTCCGCCGTTGGCCAGCAGACGCTCCAACTGCTGATTGCGATCGGCGAGCACACCGGTGGTCTGCCTAGCAGCCGCGAACAGCTTCTTGAGTTCCTCATCGCGCTTGCCGAGGGTTTCCGAGAGCCGGGCGACACCATCGATGGAATTGCGGATCTCCGGCGGTGTGGTCTCGAACGCCTCCGAGAGCACCCGCATGCTGGTGGCCAGCTGCGCGGTGTCGATCTGATCGATATTTCTGGCCGCATCGCTGAACGCATCCACCACGTCGTACGGAGATACCGTGCGCGACAACGGAATCACCTTGCTCGGATCGGCGGGCTCGGAGCCCTTCGGATCCAGCGCCAAGTACTTCTGGCCGAGCACGGTCTTGATCTGGATGGAGGCAGTGGTCTCGTTGCCGACCCACGCGTCCTGGGTGCGGAAGTCGACGAGCACCTTGTTGCCGTCGAGCCGGACATCCGATACCGCACCGACCTTCACACCGGCGATGCGAACCTCATTGCCCTTCTTGAGGCCCGCGGCCTCGGAGAACTGCGCGGTGTACTTGGTACCAGCTCCGATGATCGGCAACTTGTCCAGGAAGAACGCGGAGATCGTCACGAGCAGCACCATGGCCAGGCCGAGCACACCCAGGAACGCGGGGCTGCGCTTGCCGAGCAGGATCCGGTCGTCCATCAGTGACCACCCTTCCCCTGGCAGCGCGGCGCGGCATTGGTGTAGAGCGGCTGGTTGACCGTCGGCAGCCCGGCGGGGAGGTTGAGCTGCGGCGCATCCACCGCGCCCGGTCCGACCACGATGTCGATACCGCACAGATAGAACTGGAACCAGGAGCCGTAACTGCCTGCGCGGCCGAGCTTCTCCATCTTGATCGGCAGATTCGTCAGCGCCGTATTCACTTCGTCCTTGCGCTCGTCGAGAGTGCCGGTGAGCTGGCTGAGCCCGGCGATCGAACCCTGCAGCGTCGGGCGGGTCGGCACCAGCAGATCGGCGGTGGCCGAGGCCAGATTGGCGAGCGAGGTGACCGAGCTACCGATGGTGTCGCGTTCGGCGGCCAGTCCGCTGACCAGTGCCTCGGTATTGACGATCAGCTGATCGAACTGGCCCTCGCGTTCGTTGACCGCGTTGAGTACGGCCGTCAGGTTGCGCACCAGATCACCGATGACCGCGTCCTTGTCGGCGATCTTGTTGGTCAGGTTCGCGGTGGTCGCCACCAGATCGTGGATGGTGCCCTGCTCCCCCTGGAAGACCTGGATGATCTCGTAGGACAGCTTGTTCACGTCATCGGCGGTCAGTGTCTGGAACAGTGGACGGAAGCCGTTGAACAGTGTGGTCAGGTTCAGCGCGGGCCTGGTGTGCTCGAGCCCGATGGTCGCACCCTTGTTGAGTTTGCGGCCTTGTTCGCCCGTGCCCTGCTCCAGCGCGATATAGCGCTGGCCGACCAGGTTGCGGTACTTGATGGTCGCCGTCGTGGACGCGGGCAGCCAATCGCGGTCGGTCAGTTCGAATCCGACCTCGGCCTGGCGCTTGTCCACGATCTTGACGCTGGTGACCTTGCCGACCCGGACACCGGCGATGCGTACCTCGTCACCTTTATTGAGCGAGGTGACATCGGAGAAGCGCGCCTTGAACGCGGTGCCGCCGCCGGTGTAGTTGGCGATCGAGAGCCCGAGGATCGTCGTCGCCAACAGCGTGACGACAACGAAGATGACGAGTTTGGTCAGCGGCCCGCCGAGGCCGCGCATCGCTTCCTTCATCGCACGCTCACCTCGCTGCCACGGAATGCGGGTGCACCGATCCTGGTGACCCAGCTGGGCACCTGGTCGGGCGAAACACCGTTCGCCGCACCGTAGATCGTGCCGAGGGTCTGCTGTTCGGCGGGCGAACCGGCCGTGGTCGGCACATTCGCGGCCGGGTACATGCCGAACTGCGGCACCGGTAGCTTGCCGCTGTCCTGGTCACCCGGATTGCGGCTCGGCACCTGGTAGGAACCATCGTTGATCGGTCCGCCCGTGTATTGACCCGGATCGGTGAAGACCGGGTATTCCGGCAGGCACCAAGGCCCGCGGGTGTCCAGCCAGCGCGGCTCGTCCTGGTTGGGCAGGTACTTTCCGCGGGTGTTGGTCAGCTCGATGGTGACTCGCGAGCCGGGCCGCTTGGTGCCCATGCCCATGAGCTGGTCGATGCGCGGCTTCATCTTGGCGAAGTTCGCTATTGCGCAGGTGTAGGTCGGCGAGTAGGTCGCCAGCTGTTCCAGCGCGGGCCGCGAGTCGGCGGCCACATCGATGATGTTGTCGCGGTTGGCGATCAGGAAGTCCGCGGTGGTGGCCGCGGTCGGATTCAGCGTGGCCAGCAGGGTGTCGATCTGCGGACGACGCTGCACGATGGTCGCGTTGGTGGTGCGCAGGTTGTCGAATGCGTCGACCAACTGCGGCAGCGCATCGGAGTAGGTGGCGGCCACATCGGCGAAGCTCACCAGATCCTGCTTGAGATCCGGCATGACCCCGTTGACCTCACGGAAGATGTGATCCAACTTCTCCACCGTCTCACCGAGCGCCAGCCCCTGACCCGAAAGCGCTTGGGACAGTGCGCCGAGCGTCGAGGCGAGATCCTGCGGCGGAATCGCCTGCAGCAGTGGCAGCACATCGTCGAGCAGCTTGCTGATCTCGATGGCATTGCCGCTGGTGTCCTGATGCAGGGTCACGCCCTCGGTCAGGTGCTGCTTACTCGGCTCTTCGGGGATGACCAGATCCACATACCGCTCGCCGAACAGCGTCTTCGGCAGCAGCCGGGCCGTCGCATTGACCGGAATCTGCTCGGCCTTACCGGGATCGATCGCGAGGTCGAGGGTCACCTTGCCGCCCTCGGACCGGCTGGACCTGACCTCGCCGACATTGACGCCACGCACCTTCACATCGGCATTGCGGGTCAACGCATTTCCCACGCTGTCGGTGATCAGTTCGACCCGGACGGTATCGACGAACGCCTTGTTGTAGATCGCGACCGTGGTGACCAGGAATAGTGCGCAGACCACGAAGAATGCGATACCGAGCAGCCGGACGCGCAATTTCTCGGTCGCGCGCCACATCTGCACGCGATTACTCATGACGGCACCTCACTGCCGCTCCCATTTCGATGATCCGCGTGCTCATCCGGCAACCCGCACTGTCGTAGTAGTTCCCCAGATTGCGAGGCTCAGGAAGAAATCGAGCACATTCACGAGCACGATCGCCGCGCGCACCGCGCGACCCACCGCAACGCCGACACCGGCCGGTCCGCCGGTGGCATTGAAGCCGTAATAGCAATGCACCATGATGATTACGAATGCGAAGACCAATACTTTGACGAATGAATACAAGACGTCTTCTGGTGGCAGGAACAAACTGAAATAGTGGTCGTAGGAACCACTGGATTGTCCGTTGAACCAGATGCTGATCATTCGCGACGCCAGGAATGTGCCCAGCAGGCCCACGATGTAGAGCGGGATGACCGCGAGGAAGCCCGCGATCACCCGGGTGGTGACCAGGAACGGCACACCCGGCACCGCCATCACCTCGAGCGCATCGATCTCCTCGGAGATCCGCATCGCGCCCAGCTGGGCGGTGAAACCACAACCCACCGTCGCCGATAGCGCGAGCGCCGCGACCAGCGGCGCGATCTCGCGGGTGTTGATGTACGCGGTGAGGAAGCCGGTCAGCACCGAGCTGCCGAGCGAATCCAACGCCTTGAAGCCCTGCAGGCCGACGACGACGCCGACCGAGCCGGACATGAACACGATGACACCGATGGTGCCGCCGATGACAGCCAGCGCACCACTGCCGAAGGTCACCTCGGCGAGCAGCCGCATGACCTCCTTGCGGTAGTGCACCGCGGTGCGCGGAATCCAGGCGATGGCCTTGGAATAGAACGACATCTGATCGCCGGCGCGATCGACGACATTCACCGGCATGCGCGCGATCTCACGGACCCGGCGGGCGGATTTCGCCAGGACCGGGGGACGGTACGAGGTGGCCACGGGTCAGGCGCCCTTGGCGGGGACGACCTGCAAATACACCAGTGTCAGGATCAAGTTCACGAAGAACAGAACCATGAAGGTGATAACCACGGATTGGTTCACCGCGTCTCCGACTCCTTTCGGGCCCCCTTTGGGATGCAACCCCTTGTACGCGGCGATCACGCCTGCGATCAGACCGAATACCAAGGCCTTGATCTCGCCGATCCACAGGTCCGGCAGTTGGGCCAGCGCGGAGAACGAAGCGAGGTAGGCGCCGGGCGTACCGCCCTGCAACCCGACATTGAAGAAATAGCCGCCGGCGATGCCGACCACCGATACCAGACCGTTGAGCAGCAGCGCGACCAGCATCATGCCGAGTACGCGCGGCACCACGAGCTTCTGCACCGGATCGACGCCGAGCACCTCGAGTGCGTCGATCTCCTCACGGATGGTGCGCGAGCCGAGATCGGCGGCTACCGCCGATCCGGCCGCGCCCGCGATGATCAACGCGGTGACAACGGGGGCGGCCTGCTGGACAGTAGCCAGGACGCTGGTTGCGCCGGTAAACGATTCGGCGCCTAGTTGTTTGATCAGAGAGCCGGTCTGCAGCGCGACAACCGCACCGAACGGGATGGCAACCAGTGCGCTCGGCAAGATCGAGACACTCGCGATGAACCACGACTGCTCGATGAATTCGCGCAACTGGAAAGGCCGTTTGAACGTCTTGCGCATAACGTCGATGAACAGCGCAAAGATGTTGCCGGCCTGGCCAAACCCCGACTCCATTGGAGTCCGCAATCGCGCCAGGGTGGAATTCACGATCGCAGATGTTACCCGTTAGTTGTGTTGTGGCGCACGGTAGTGTCGAATGACCCACCCTCGTATCCGCCCAGCTCGCTGTTCTGGTACGCCATCACCTGCGTGTCGTCGTTCTGCTCAAGTGACTCACGGATAGCCGCCTGGGCCGCATGCGGCAGGGTGTGCATGATTTCGCGGACGCGCGCCTGACGGCGCAGCACCGCCTGACGCACCGGCATGCCCGGAGTGGCCCGCATCTGCGGGATGATGCCCTCGACCTCTTCGGCGCCACCGTGATGGTGCCCGGCGTCGACGAGGGCCTGCTCGCGGGCCATCTGCGCCTCGTCCTTTTCCTCCGACATACCGATCGGACCGATCATGCGACCGTTGAGGAATTGCTTGACCACCGGCTCTTCCGAGGTCAGCAACACCTCACGCGGACCGAACATCACCAGCGAGCGACGGAACAGCATCCCGATGTTGTCGGGCACGGTGCGCGCCAGGTTGATGTTGTGGGTCACGATCAGGATTGTCGCGTCGATCTGCGCGTTGATATCGATCAACAGCTGCGACAGATACGAGGTACGCACCGGGTCCAGACCGGAGTCGGGCTCGTCGACGAGGATGATCTGCGGATCCAGCACCAGCGCGCGAGCCAGACCGGCACGCTTGCGCATACCACCGGAGATCTCACCGGGCAGCTTGCCCTCGGCACCGAGCAGACCGGTCAGCTCGAGCTTCTCCATCACGATCTTCTTGATGTCCGATTCGGACTTCTTCGTATGCTCACGCAACGGGAACGCGACATTGTCGAACAGATTCATCGACCCGAACAACGCGCCGTCCTGGAACAGCACACCGAACAGCTTGCGGATTTCGTAGAGCTCCTTATTGGAGCAGGTAGTGATATCGGTGCCGTCGATGAAGATCGAACCGCGCTCCGGACGCAGCAGACCGATCAGCGACTTCAGAAAGACGGATTTACCGGTACCCGAGGGGCCGAGCAGCGCGCTGACCTCACCCGAGGGCAGCGTCAGAGAGACGTCCTGCCAAATTCGCTGTGAACCGAAGGACTTGGTAACACCCTCGGTCCTGACCTCGACGCCCACGCCAACCTCCACAAATTCTCAGCGAGCCACCCACCGGCGAACCGCGCTATTCGGTATCACGGTGTGTCGCATCACAGTGGGTGCGGTCACTGTAACCCATGAGCATGACGCGGCACACCCTTACCTGACCGAAGAGTAACCCCGAATCACTCGCAATATTCGCATTACCGTCGCACGCGTCATGACAACGCAAACGGGCGGCCCCCGATGGGGACCGCCCGTTCGGCGAGTTACTCGCGAATTACTTCACGGAGACCTTGGCGCCGGCCTCTTCCAGCTTCGCCTTGGCAGCCTCGGCGGCGTCCTTGGCGACCTTCTCCAGGATCGGCTTCGGGGCGCTCTCGACGAGGTCCTTGGCTTCCTTCAGGCCCAGGCCCGAGACGATCTCACGGACCACCTTGATGACCTGGATCTTCTTGTCGCCGGCACCCTCGAGGATGACGTCGAACTCGTCCTGCTCCTCGGCGGCCTCGGCCGGAGCGGCAGCGCCACCGACGGCGGCGACGGCGACCGGAGCAGCCGCGGTGACCTCGAACTTCTCCTCGAACTTCTTGACGAAGTCCGACAGCTCGAGCAGGGTCATGTTGCCGAAGGTCTCGAGCAGTTCGTCAACGTTGGCCATTGTTGTTTCCTTTCGGTAGTTGGTTGTCTATGTGGGCGAAGCGCACGCGATCCACCCGCACGGGGTGTTACTCGGCGGCAGCTCCGCCTTCTTCGGCCTGCTTCTTCTCCTGCAGCGCGGCGGCCAGGCGGGCCACCTGCGAAGCGGGAGCGTTGAACAGACCGGCAGCCTTCGCCAGGTTGCCCTTCATCGCGCCGGCCAGCTTGGCCAGCAGCACCTCGCGGGACTCCAGGTCGGCGATCTTCTCGACCTCGGCAACGGACAGCGCGGCGCCGTCCATGTACCCGCCCTTGATGATGAGCGCCTTGTTCTCCTTGGCGAAGGTCTTGATGGCCTTCGCTGCGTCGACCGGCTCGCCCTTGATGAAGGCGATGGCGGTCGGTCCGACGAACAAGTCGTCCAGGCCAACGACGCCCGCTTCCGCAGCCGCCCGCTTGACCAGGGTGTTCTTGGCGACGGAGTAGGTAGCGCCTTCGCCGAGCGCGCGACGCAGATCGGTGAGCTTACCGACCGACAGACCACGGTATTCCGTGATGACGGTGGCCGACGAGCTCTTGAACTGCTCCGTGATCTCCTCGACCGCGGTGACCTTCTCGGGTTTTGCCATACTTCGCCTCCTCTCTGGATGTCGGTTCGTATTCGAACTGCCGAGTACCAGGGGCCAGCGAAAAGCAAACGCCCCGAACGCAGAGCGTTCCGGGGCGCAATAGGTGATCGACCCGGGCTTGCCCAGATCGAATCCCAGCCTCGGTCCTCCCTGCGTGGGCCGCCGGCTCGATGCCGGACCTTCGACCACGCCCGAATGGGCGCAGCGACCAACGGTCTTCGGTAGAACGGATTGGGTAGTCATCGAACTCGTCGATTACTTCGGTCCAGAGTAGCCTAACCCGCCCCCATCTGCCAAAACGGCTACGAACGGAACCCTTCCGCACCCGAATCGTTGTGGCACAGCTCACAATTCGGCCCAATATGTGTCGGATGTCGCGACAATAATGTGTCACCAAGAGTGACAGTTACTGTTTGACTACCGAACTATGGCAACCCCCATAGTCGATCCACCGGTGCTGTTGGAACGACGCACCAGGCGCTTCATCGCTCTTGCCGTCGTCTGTCTGGCAGAGCTGCTGGTCGTCCTCGACAACACCATCGTGAACGTGGCCCTCCCCTCCATCGGAGTGGAATTGGCCACCGGCGTCAGCGGCCTGCAATGGGTCGTCGATGCGTACACCCTGACCTTCGCCGGACTATTGCTTGCCTTCGGCAACCTCGGCGACCGCTACGGACGCCGCCGCGTCATGATGATCGGCCTGGTCGGCGTGGCCGTCATGTCGATCGGCGGGGCGCTGTCGGACTCCATGGGCAGTGTCATCGCCGCCCGCGCCGCGATGGGAGTCTTCGCCGCGGCCGTCTTCCCCGCGACGCTGGCGCTGATCATCAATATCTTCACCGATAAGCGCGAGCGCGCACTGGCCATCGCCGCCTGGACGGCCATGGCCGGCTTCGCCATCGCGATCGGCCCGATCTCGGGAGGCTGGCTGCTGGAACACTTTTCGTGGCATTCGGTCTTCTGGATCAATGTGCCGGTGGCGCTGATCGCCCTGGCGGCCACCCTGATCTGGGTGCCCGAATCGCGATCCGCCCAGGTGGGGCGGCTCGATCTGCCGGGTATCGGATTGTCGGTCATCGGCATCACCGCACTGGTGTGGGCAATTATCGAAGCGCCGCGCTACGGCTGGCTTTCCACGACCACACTCGGCGTCGGCGCACTCGGCATCGCACTGCTCGCGGCGTTCATCACGTGGGAATTGCGCACCGGCGCACCGATTCTCGATATGCGGCTGTTCCGCAATCGCCGATTCTCCATGCCCGCCTTGGCGATTGCGGTCGGCTACTTCTCGATGTTCGGATTCCTGTTCCTTATTACCCAGTACTTCCAAGGGGTGCGGGAGTACACGCCGCTCGAATTCGGTATCGCCTCGCTGCCGTTCGCGTTCTCCGTGGCGATCGGCGCACCGATCGCGACGCTCATGGCGACCCGAATCGGCACCACGCCGGTGATCGTATTCGGGTTGTTGCTCACCGGGGCCGGGCTGTATCTCGGCGGGCAGGTCACGGTGGACAGCAGTTATGTCATCGGTGTACTGCCGTCCATGGTTTCGATGGCGCTCGGCCTGGCCATCGTGCAGGGACCGGCCACCGAATCGATCATGTCGGCACTGCCACTGGACGAAGCGGGCGCAGGGTCGGCGGTCAACGACACCACCCGCGAGATCGGCGGCACCCTCGGCGTCGCGGTGCTCGGCTCGATTGTGGCCTCGTACTACACGACTCGCATCGCCGCGCGCATCGATGCGGTGCCGAAAGGGCTGATGAGCGAGAACGAGAAGAGCCTGGTGAAGGCCAGTCCGCTCAGCGTGCTCGAAATGCGCAAGCGCCCACTGGCGCCGTTCTTCGAAAGCCAGCGCGAAAACCTCATCGTCGCAATGAAAACCGCGGCACTGCAGGGTTCGCATGCGGCATCACTGGTCGCGGCAGGTGCGGTGGTGGTGTGCGCCGTCATCGTCGCCATCTTCCTGCCATGGGGTGCCCAACAGAGCGAGTCCGTCCTGTTGGGCTGGCGCAAGTCGGATTGACCGTCGCGGCGACGAGTCAGACGCGCGCGGCCTGCCGGACCAGAAGGTCGAGGGCTGCCAGTGCTCCCGTTCGGAATTCTGGGGTGGTGACCAGGCCGTCCGCGTCGACAGCGTCGCGTGCGACGGGAAGGCGAGCGCAGATCGCCGGATCCACGATCGCGCCGACATAGCCGAGCACCGTTGTCAGGGTCGTGGCCGCACCTTCGCCACGCCCCTGCGCGGCGACATTGATGAAGGCGGTCGGCTTTTCGTAGAGGTCCGCGGCGCCGACGGTCCAATCGAGCAGGTTCTTGAAACTGCCGGGCAGCGTGCCCGCGTACTCCGGGGTGCAGAGCAGGACCGCATCGGCGCGCGACATATGTTCGTGCAGTGCGACAACCGAGGGATGTCCGGTCCCGTCGTCATCCGGGCTGAAGGCGGGGAGTTCGGATAGGCCGTCGTACCAGAAGGTTTCGACCCCCTCCGGCGCGATCGCCGCAACGGTGCGCAATGCGGCGGTATTCGTCGAAGCACTGCGCGTACTTCCGGAGATGAGCAGAACAGCGGTCACCTCAGTGGCAACGATCGCCGCACGCGAATTAGTCCGGCGACAAAACAAAAGGGCGGGAACGCGATTCGCGTTCCCGCCCTTGTGTGCTGGGGGTGCTACTTACGCATCCTCGTCGAGGAGGTTGCGGGTGCGGTTCGGGTCCACCGGGATGCCCGGTCCGGTGTTCGTCGAGACCGTCACCTTCTTGACGTAGCGGCCCTTGGCGGTCGACGGCTTGGCACGCAGGATCTCGTCCAGCGCGGCGCCGTAGTTCTCCACCAGCTTGGCATCGTCGAAGGACGCCTTGCCGATGACGAAGTGCAGGTTGGCCTGCTTGTCGACGCGGAAGTTGATCTTGCCGCCCTTGATGTCGTTGACGGCCTTGGTCACATCGTTGGTGACCGTGCCCGTCTTCGGGTTCGGCATCAGGCCGCGCGGGCCGAGGACACGCGCGATCCGGCCGACCTTGGCCATCTGGTCCGGGGTGGCGATCGCGGCGTCGAAGTCCAGCCAGCCGCCCTGGATCCGCTCGATCAGATCCTCGGCGCCGACGGCGTCCGCACCGGCGGACTCGGCCTCGGCGGCCTTCTCACCGGCCGCGAACACGATGACGCGGGCGGTCTTACCGGTGCCGTGCGGCAGGTTGACCGTGCCGCGGACCATCTGGTCGGCCTTGCGGGGATCCACACCGAGACGAACGGCGACCTCGACGGTCGCGTCGGTCTTGGTGGTTGCGGTCTCCTTCGCCAGCCGCGCGGCGGCCAGCGGGGAGTAGAGCTGAGTGCGATCGACCTTCTCGGCCGCGGCGAGATACGCCTTGCTTCGTTTTGCCATGATTTTCTGTCCTTAATGTGGTTCAGAAGTGGTTATCGGGTCTGGCCGACCCTCCCACCGGAATTGCGAGTGCGAACTCACGCCTCGACGGTGATACCCATCGAACGCGCGGTACCCGCGATGATCTTGGCCGCCTGGTCGATGTCCTTGGCGTTCAGATCTTCCTGCTTGGTCTTGGCGATCTCCCGGACCTGGTCCATGGTGACCTTCGCGACCTTGGTCTTGTGCGGCTCGGCCGAGCCCTTCTGCACACCGGCGGCCTTGAGCAGCAGCTTGGCGGCGGGCGGGGTCTTCAGTTTGAAGTCGAAGGTCCGGTCCTCGTACACCGAGATCTCGACCGGAATGACGTTGCCACGCTGCGACTCGGTCGCGGCGTTGTACGCCTTGCAGAACTCCATGATGTTGACGCCGTGCTGACCGAGCGCGGGGCCGACCGGAGGGGCCGGGTTCGCCTGGCCGGCCTGGATCTGAAGCTTGATGATCCCGGCGAGCTTCTTCTTCTTGGGGGGCATCTTTCTTTCCTAGGGTTTTTGTGTCCTTGCTCTTTGCAAGATTCGGGGGTCCTAGATCTTCGCGACCTGGGTGAACGCCAGCTCGACCGGAGTCTCGCGACCGAAGATCGACACGAGCACCTTGAGCTTCTGCTGCTCGGCATTGACCTCGGAAATGCTGGCGGGCAACGTCGCGAACGGGCCGTCCATCACAGTCACCGACTCGCCGACCTCGAAGTCGACCTCGATGACCGGCTTGGGCGCGATATCCGTGGCGGTCGAAGCCGCGGCGGCGGCCTCGGCAGCGGGCTTCTTCTGCTGCTGCGCGGCCGGGACCAGGAACTTCACCACGTCGTCGATGGAAAGCGGTGACGGCCGCGAGGTGGCGCCGACGAAACCGGTCACACCGGGGGTGTTGCGCACCGCGCCCCACGACTCGTCGTTGAGTTCCATCCGGACCAGGATGTAACCGGGCAGCACCTTGCGGTTGACGTGCTTGCGCTGACCGTTCTTGATCTCGGTGACCTCTTCGGTCGGCACCTCGACCTGGAAGATGTAATCCTCGAGGTCCAGGTTCTGCACGCGGGTCTCGAGGTTGGCCTTCACCTTGTTCTCGTAACCGGCGTACGAGTGGATTACGTACCAATCGCCGGGGGCGCGTCGCAGCGCGGCCTTCATCTCGGCAACCGGATCGGCGGGTTCGGCATCGACAGGAGCGGCCTCGACAACTTCGGCGTCAGCGGCGTCGGATTCGTCGACAACAGCTTCCTCGACGCCCGCGGACTCCTCGACGGTCTGCACCGCTTCGTCGACCGGGAACTCGTCGGTTGTGTCGTTCTCCGGGGTGCTCACTGGGGCACTCGCTTCCTGTGTCGTCACGTACATCCTTTGCGTACCGGGCCTGGCGCGCTGTAACGCGCCGACTCGGGGTCGGCTACCGGCGTCGGCGGCGATCAGCTAGCCGAACAGCCAGTTGACACCCTTGATGAACGCCAGATCCAACCCGCTGATGAACGCGACCATGAAGATCACGAACACCAGAACAACGCTCGTATAGGTGACCATCTGCTTCCGGTTGGGCCAGATCACCTTGCGCAGTTCCGCGACTACTTCGCGCAGGAACTTGATCAAACGCTTGAACGGGTTACCCGTCTTCTTGCGTTCGGCCCGATCGGTCTTCTTGGCTGCCTTGCCCGATGTGGGCCGATCGATCGTGGCGACCGAGCCCGAATCGGCATTGCGACTGCGCCGCGCGGACCGCTTACCGCTCGGCCGAGCCACCGCGGCGGTGTCGTCGTCCTCGGCATGCGCGCCGTGGCGATTATCCCGCTCGTCGCTCACGCCGTCGCCTCGCTACGCTCGGCGCCGCCGTGCGCGATGCGCGCTGTGCCAATGGCTCGCTCGCTACGCTCGCTCACGTCGATCCTTTCGTCGCTGGCATCCAGGGCAGGGGCGACAGGACTTGAACCTGCAACCTGCGGTTTTGGAGACCGCTGCTCTGCCAGTTGAGCTACGCCCCTTCGGTTGGACGATCCAGCTGTCCAACCACTGTTCTGTGTTCAGTTGTCGTTCTTCCATCTGGTGTCACACAACACGCGCGCCACTCCGGCAGTTGCCGGCCCCGTCGGCGAATCCTTGCGGACTCACCTGGAACCAGCCCTTGCAGAGCAGCGCGCAGCGGCTGGTGACCCCAGAAATCTGAGTGTACGTTACCGCCTGCGGCATATGCCAATCAGGGTCGCTCGACCAGGTCAGGCCAGTTGGACCGTCGCGGTGGCGCGTCCGAAGATCTTCTTGCCCGCCGACTTCGCCACGATGGCGACGACCGCAGTCCGGGTCTCCGGATCCACCGACTTCACCTTACCCGTGAACTCGACCTCCGCAGGCTCCTCGGAGCCCACGTAGACCGGGCTGGTGAAGCGGACGTTGTACTCCTTGACCGCGCCTGGATCGCCGAGCCAGGAGCTGACGAAACCGCCGCCGAGGCCCATGGTGAGCATGCCGTGCGCGACCACATTGTCCAGGCCGACCAGCTTGACGACCTCGTCACTCCAGTGGATCGGATTCGCGTCGCCGGAGACGCCCGCGTAGTTCACCAGATCGCCGCGGGTCAGCCGGACGGTGCGCGGGGGCAGCTCGGCGCCGACAGCGACGTCCTCGAAGTTGATCGCGTGCTTGCTCGGCACGATCGCGGGCACCACGGGCGCGGGCGCCGCGGGTGCATCGGCGGCGGCCCCGGTGCGCGGATGGTGACTCGGCGCGTCCTTGTCGATGCCGTGCATGAGCACATTGCGGACCGCGCCCTGCAGGTTCGGATCGATATCGCCGCCGCTGCGCCCGATCAGCGTGGTGTAGGTGGTGAGCACCACCTCGTCCTGCGCGGTGACGATGTTCTTGGTGACGATGATGTCGCCGCCGAAGGCCTGCCGGAACGAGTGCAGGTAGACATCGCAGACCAGCTGGTCGCCGACCTTGATCGGCCGGTGGAATTCCAGGATCTGATCGGTCTGCATGATCTGGCTCAGGTCGTAGCCCGTAACGATCTGCTCGAAGAGTTTGCGCTGGGCCAGAATTCCGACCAGGGAGATGAAGGTGACCGGGGCGAGCAGGCTGTCGTAGCCGTACTCCTGCGCGGCGTCCTCATCCCAGTGCACCGGGTGGTAATCCTGCACAGCGCGGGCGTATTCACGCACCTTCTCGCGGCCGACCTCGTAGTAGTCGTCGACGCGGTAGTGATGACCGACCATCGCCGCGGCGTGCGCCGCGGGGTCGAGTTCTTCGTCCGCTGCGACCGCTTCGTCTGTACCGGTGTTGATTGTCACGGGAGGACTGTACCTATCTGACCCCGAGCCCCGGAGTCGACGGAGCGTTCACGACTGCGCCTCGCTAGCGCTCGGCTCCGTCGTGCCCGCTTGGCGGCTGTGTCGATCAGTTACTCGCTTCGCTCGCAACGGGACTGCGCCTCGCTAGCGCTCGGCTCCGTCGTGCCCGCTTGGCGGCTGTGTCGATCGGTTACTCGCTTCGCTCGCAACGCCCACCGCACTCGAGTCGGAAAACACGTCAGGGCCGGACATATGTCCGGCCCTCGCAAGTGTCACGACCCGAGAATCCGGGACGAACCCGGCAGCCAATCAACGCGGCAGCGGCACGCGTGGTGGACTAGCGGGATTCGCGGTGCGCCCGGTGGGTACCACAGTTCGGGCAGAACTTCTTCAGCTCCAGCCGATCCGGGTCGTTGCGCCGGTTCTTCTTGGTGATGTAGTTGCGGTGCTTGCACTGCTCGCAGGCCAAGGTGATCTTTGGCCGGACATCGGTGGACTTCGCGGCCACGATATTCCTTCTTTCGGGTCAACCAGATGGTCTGATCGGTCTTTGGTAGCGATGGCCGGACTTGAACCGGCGACACAACGATTATGAGTCGTTTGCTCTACCGACTGAGCTACACCGCCACGGGGTCGCATTGCTCGGTGATGCCGCGCCCAACCTTGGAGATGCCGAGTCGGTCACCACCGGCAATCCGGCGAGCCCCCTAACGGAATCGAACCGTTGACCTTTTCCTTACCATGGAAACGCTCTGCCGACTGAGCTAAGGGGGCATGACTAGCTCCGCACCGTGACCAACGTTCAGGACTCCGGCGCGGCGAAGTCTTGAACGAGGTTACACACTCACCGGTCGCACCTCCAAACCGGGTGGTCAGAGCGGCTTTTGCGGCCACTCGCGACGGCCTGCCAGCGACTGCTCGCAGGTCGCTCGAAAAGATCAGCCACGACGCCTACCGATAATTGACGAACTGCAGCGCGATGCCGAAGTCCTCACCCTTCAACAATGCGATCACCGCCTGCAGATCGTCGCGCTTCTTACTGGAGACGCGGAGTTCGTCACCCTGGATCTGCGCCTTGACGCCCTTGGGCCCCTCGTCACGGATCTTCTTGGAAATTTTCTTCGCATGCTCGGCGTCGATGCCCTGCACCAGTGTGCCGGTGATTTTGTAGGTCTTGCCGGAGGCCGCGGGCTCGCCGGCATCGAAGGCCTTGAGCGAGATATCGCGGCGAATCAGCTTTTCCTTGAATACGTCGAGCGCCGCCTTGACCCGCTCTTCGGCCTCGGCACTGAGCACGATCTTGT
The DNA here is from genome assembly GCF_001613225.1 of Nocardia pseudovaccinii NBRC 100343. Taxonomy (GTDB): domain Bacteria; phylum Actinomycetota; class Actinomycetes; order Mycobacteriales; family Mycobacteriaceae; genus Nocardia; species Nocardia pseudovaccinii. Next base: position 5,223 of record NZ_BDBY01000256.1, on the reverse strand, counting down.
CCTCACCGGACCATTCGATACTCGCGCCGGTGCCACGGAAGTCGTAGCGGGTGTTCAGCTCCTTCTCCGCCTGATGCAGCGCGTTGTCGACCTCCTGACGGTCGACCTTGCTGACAACATCGAAAGACGAATCGGCCACACTTCGCTCCTGTCCTGGCGGTCCAACGGGTCCCAGCTGACCCTTTCGAGCGACCTGCAAGCAGTCGCCGGCGACCAGATGATCCGGTCACCGTCAGTTCTACCCCGGAGCGCGACCGTAGTCCCGTCGCATGGCCGATGGCCAGCCGGTTTGCATTCAGGGTGCGGGTTCGTTGTAAGCTGCTCTGCGCGTCGAGAAGCGCGACGGCAGGTTGCCCGAGCGGCCAATGGGAGCAGACTGTAAATCTGTCGGTGAAAGCCTACGTAGGTTCGAATCCTACACCTGCCACCGAAAACCCCCGCCGATCATCATGATCGGCGGGGGTTTCTCATTTCCGCGGGCATTTACCGCTGCCGAAGTGCGGCTGGGTCGGTCGCATTCAGGGTTGCGACGAGTTCATCCTCTTCGTGTCTGAAATGGGTTTCCAATTCATTGGCGAGACGGTCGAATTCGGTGCGCTCCCGGGCCGCGTCGGCACTGTTCAGCAACTGGTGCAATTCGGCGAGTGCCGCGGCGACCACACCGTGCTCTCGCCGCAACCGCTCGACCACCGGAGCCAATTCGGGATGCTGGCGGACCAGCGCCGGAAAGACACCGCCGAAGTCGGCTGCGCATCTGTCATATCCTTCGTCCTCCCGGATCGCCGGGCGGACCGGCGACCGCTGGCACTAGCCTTGCCGGAGAGATCAGATTTTGCTTTGCAAGCAAAAATACTTTGTAAGCAAAGTTTATTTGGAGGTGTGCGGGATGTCGACGGGCGCGCGTGGCATCGGGGTGGACGAGGGCATTCGGAGTCTGCTGCTGCTCATGCCGCGGGTGGTGGGGCGGGCCAAGAAGATGCGCGTTCCCGAAGAGCTGCAATCGTTTTCGCTTGCTCCGCGGCATCTGTCACTGCTGGCGAATCTGGTGTTCGAGGGGCCGATGACGGTGAACGAGCTGGCCGCACGGCTGGAAGTCGCGCCGACGACCGTCAGTCTGATGGTGGGCGATCTGAGCCGTCAGGAGGTGCTGGAACGCCGCTCGGATGCGGCGGATCGCCGTCGGACCATCGTCGCCATCGCGGCGGCGCACGAGAAGTCGGTCAATGCCTGGCTCGGTGGCAGTACGCGGGCCTGGCGGAAGGTGCTCGAGCCGTTGAATGCCGAGCAGCGGCGGATGTTCGTCGACACGCTACGGGCGTACGAACAGGAACTCGCGACCGAACACGATTGAGCGCGCCGGGTCCGCCGATCAGTAGTTGCGGGGCCCGCCCGCCATTTCCTCGAGCCGGGCGATGCGCTCGGCCATCGGGGGGTGGGTGGAGAACAGGCGTGCTGCACGCTCACCGGCCCGGAACGGGTTGGCGATCATCAAGTGCGACTGGGCAGTCAGCTGCGGCTCAGGGGGCAGCGGGGCGGCCTGTACGCCACGCTCCAGCTTGCGCAGCGCCGAGGCCAGGGCGAGCGGGTCGCCGGTCAGCTCGGCGCCGGATTGGTCGGCTTGATATTCGCGGGAGCGGGAGACCGCCAATTTGACCAGGGTCGCGGCGATCGGGCCGAGCAGTGCCACCAGGATCACGCCGAGGATATTGGGGCCCTCGCCATTGCGGTTGCCGCCGAACATCGAGGCGAAGAAGGCCAGGTTGGCCAGGCCGGAGATGACCGCGGCGAGTGCGCCCGCGATCGAGGAGATCAGGATGTCGCGGTTGTAGACGTGCGATAGCTCATGGCCGAGTACCGCGCGTAGTTCGCGCTCGTCGAGGATCTGCAGAATGCCGCTGGTACAGCAGACCGCGGCGTGGCGCGGATTGCGTCCGGTCGCGAAGGCGTTGGGGGCGTTGGTCGGGCTGATATAGAGCCGCGGCATAGGCTGACGCGCCGTGGTCGCGAGCTCGCGCACGATGCGATAGATGACCGGGGCCTCCAGCTCACTGACCGGCTGCGCGTGCATGGCCTTGAGCGCGATCTTGTCGCTGTAGAAATAGGCGTAGGCATTCATGCCTACGGCGAGCAGGACCGCCAGGAACAGAATCATCGGGCTGCGGAACATCGCCCCGGCGAACACGATCAAGGCCGAGAGGCCGACCATGAGCCCGAACGTCTTCAGCCCATTCGCATACCCGTGCCCGTGCATACGTCTCCTTGCCCACTCCCCCGTCCGTCGAGTGTCCTACGGCAGATCAACGATAGAGATCGGGGGCAAAGTTCCGGATGTGATCCAGTCCGGCGCGCCGGTGCGAACCATCAGCCGACGCGTTCGATGGTGTAGCGGACCAGGCGCTCGAGTGCGTCGTTGGCCGGGCCCGACGGCAGCGCGGAAAGTTCGGCGTGCGCGATGTCGGCATAGCTCTGCAGCTTCTCCTTGGCCAGCACCATGCCGCGGGAGTGGGCGAGCAGGGACAGCGCCTCCTCGACCTCGTCGTCGGTCTGCAGCGGGTGGGCCAGCAGTTTGCGCAGGCGGTCGCCATCGGCGCCCTCGTCGCGCAGCGCGTACAGCACCGGCAGGGTGTGCACGCCCTCGCGCAGGTCGGTGCCCGGCGTTTTACCGGATTGTTCGGCGGCCGAGGAGATGTCGATGATGTCGTCGGAGATCTGGAAGGCGGTGCCGACCGCATCGCCGAGCCGGGCCAGCCGCTCGACGTGTTCGGCATCGGCACCGGAGAAGGTGCCGCCGAAGCGTCCGGCGGCGGCGATCAGCGAGCCGGTCTTCTCCCAGACCACGCGCAGGTAATGCTCGACCGGATCCTGGGATTCGCGGGCGCCCATGGTTTCCCGCATCTGGCCGGTGACCAGTTCGGCGAAGGTTTCGGCGATGATCCGCACGGCATCGGGGCCCAAAGTCGAGGTGAGCCGGGACGCGTGCGCGAAGAGATAGTCGCCGGCCAGGATGGCGATGCTGTTGCCCCAGCGCGAATTCACGCTCGGTGCGCCGCGGCGCATCGGGGCCTCGTCCATCACGTCGTCGTGGTAGAGGGTCGCCAGGTGCACCAGTTCGACCACGGTGCCCGCCGTGATCAGCGCAGGATCGGTGGGGCGCGGACCGAGCTGGCCGGTGAGGATGGTGAACAGCGGGCGGAATCGCTTGCCCCCGGCCTTGGCCAGATGCAGCGCCGCCTCCTGTAGGAACAGCTCGCCGTCGGACAGCTCATCGATCAGGAGTTTTTCGACATCGATGAGGCCATTGCGCACCGTCTCCGCGAGCTCGGTATCACCGAGATCGACTCCGGCCACCACCGTGCTCTCATCACTCACAGCCGATGTGCTCATCTCTTCTCCCAGCGATGCGTCCGACCCCACGGTAGAGAACCTAGCGTGTCCCCGCCGCGCGGCCCATGAACACCGTCACTATGCGGTGTATCAGACACTTTTCCATATCGTTTACCGACCTCATCGATCGCATGGTCTGCGCCACGGGCAGGCTCCATCGACACGAACCGAATGCTCCTGCGAGTATTGAGCGCATGGGTTCACCGGATGTCACCCCCGCCGACGGGGACGGGGAGACGCAGAGCGCGATTCCCACACAGACCGACGTGCTCGTGGTCGGTGCCGGGCCGGCCGGATCGGCCGCCGCCGCCTGGGCCGCGCGGGCCGGTCGCGATGTCCTGCTCATCGATTCCGCCGTCTTCCCACGTGACAAGACCTGCGGCGATGGACTCACCCCGCGTGCGACCGCCGAATTGGAGCACCTCGGGCTCGGCGACTGGCTGCGCGCGCACACCGTGAACCACGGCCTGCGGCTGACGGGTTTCGGTCGCGAGGCGCTGCTGCCGTGGCCGGGCGGTTCCTTCCCAACGTATGGAAGTGCCGTTCCCCGAACCGAACTCGACGACAAGCTGCGTGAGACAGCTGTGAAGTCCGGGGCCAGGATGCTGGATGGCACGAAAGTGATCGATGTCATCCGCGAGGGTGTCCGCGTCACCGGTGTGACGGTGAAGACGGCGGAGGGCACCCGATCGATCGGATGCGGGACGCTCGTCGTAGCCGACGGTGTCCGCTCCCCGATCGGCAAACTGCTCGGCCGAACCTGGCATCGGCAGTACGCCTATGGCACCGCGGCGCGTGCCTACATCGAATCCGCGCGCAGCGACGACCAGTGGATCACTTCGCATCTGGAGCTGCGCAATGCCGACGGCGACTTGGTGCCCGGCTACGGCTGGGTGTTCCCGCTGGGCAATGGCGAGGTGAACATCGGCGTCGGCTCGCTGGCCACCGAGCGGCGGCCCTCGCATATCGCGCTGAAACCGCTGCTGGAGCACTACACCTCGTTGCGCCGCGAGGAGTGGCAGTTCGAGGGTTCGCTGCGGGCGGTCGCGTCCGCACTGCTGCCGATGGGCGGGGCGGTGTCGAATGTCGCGGGGCGCAATTGGGTGCTGATCGGCGATGCCGCGGGCTGTGTGAATCCGCTCAACGGCGAGGGCATCGATTACGGACTGGAGGGCGGGCACATGCTCGCCGAGCTGCTGGACGAACCGGATCTCACGACGGTGTGGCCGGAACTTTTGCGTACCCGCTACGGTCGGACGTTCTCGGTGGCGCGGCGGATCGCCGGTCTGGCGACCCACCCCAGGATGGTGCCGATGGGCGGGCCGCCGGTGATGCGGTCGAAATATCTGCAGCGCACCGCGGTTCGGGTGATGGGCAACCTGGTCACCGACGAGGATCTGGATCTCACGGCCAGGGCCTGGCGGGCCGCGGGCCGGGCGTCCTATCGCTTCGACGAACTCGCACCCTTCACCTGAGATGACCGGATTACCCGCGCTCTACCTCCTTCCGCATCTGCGGCGGGCGCGGGATCTCGCGGACCGCAATTATGCCGAGCCGTTGAATCTGGACGAATTGGCCGCCGCCGCAGGGGTTTCGAAGTATCACTTCCTGCGCGCGTTCGCGGCCGTATACGGCGTGACGCCCGCGGCGTATCTGGCGGAGCGGCGGATCGAGCGGGCACAGGACTATCTGCGGGCCACCAACCTCACCGTGACCGAGGTCTGCATGCTGGTCGGGTACAGCAGTCTCGGGTCGTTCAGCAGTAAGTTCCGGCAGTTGGTCGGGGTGACACCGTCGGAGTACCAGGCCAAATTCGCGGATGGCGCGCCGCGGATTCCC
>NZ_BDBY01000255.1 GCF_001613225.1 Nocardia pseudovaccinii NBRC 100343 | reverse complement strand
AGCCTTTGGGCATGACTATTACCAATGTCTCGCTGGTCACCGTGTACGTCACCGACCAGGACGCGGCCAAGCAGTGGTACACCGAAAAGCTGGGATTCGTCGAGACCAGCGATGTGACCATGGGCGACAACGGATTCCGCTGGGTCAGCGTGGCACATCCCGACCATCCCGAACTCGAAATCACCCTGATGATTCCCGGACCGCCGCTGGACGACAATCTCGCCGACGCCATCCGCCGGGCCCTGGCCAATGGCACCAACGGCGCGCTCGGCCTGAAGACCGACGACTGCCAGAAGACCTTCGAGGAATTGACCGCCAAGGGCGTGGAGTTCATCCAGCCGCCCGCCGAACGGCCCTATGGCACCGAGGCGATCATCCGGGACAACTCCGGCAACTGGCTGGTGCTGGTGGAGCCCAAGGAATTCAGCCCGGAGGATTTCGCCTAGCCGAAGAGCCCGGCACGCCCCGGCTTTCGCCGGGGCGTTCGGACCGGGTCAGGCGCTCGCCTGCGCGGCGACCCACTTCTCGATATGTTTGCGCTCGCTCTCGAGCACCCGATGATGCAGCTGCTCGGCCAGCGGTTCGATGGCACCGCCGACCAGCGGCACCTTGACCCGCACGGTGCCGACGACCTCGATCTCGGACCCCTCGACGGTCGGGCGCAGTTCATAGGTGCCCGACATTTCGCTGCTGATGCCGCCGGTGGTGCCCTCGAAGGTGCCCTTGGCGATTTCGCCGTCCAATGCCTGCCAATTGTCGGTGCGCGAGAGCACCAGTTCGCTCTTGAGTACCTTGCTCACGATGCCAGGAACCTTGTCATCGCTTGCCTTTTCGGTCATATGTATACGGATGGTGTCCGTGCCCTGCGGATGCGAGAGATCGAGTGTGGCGGTCTGCGCACCGGCGAACCGGGACTGCCAGACGTCATCGGTGGTGAGTGCCCGGTGAAGATCTTCGACCGGGACGGCGTAGGGCACGGTGAAGCTGAATTTTCGGGACATGGCCGCAAACGGTATCGGAGGCGGCAAGTAGCCTGTTGTGGTGTCGGAAACCAGCCAGTCTGAAAGGCGTTCGAACCGCCTGCGGCGGGCCAGGATCGGGGTACTGACGGCGGCCGTCTTCCTCAGCGCCCTTGTCGTGCTGCTGGTGCTGGCCGCCTGGCGCAACGACTATCTGATCAGCTCCGACAAGGGTGTGACCTCCGCCGAGGTGCTCTCGGCCGGGCGGCTGCGTTCGGCGGTCATCTATGTCACACCGGACGGAAAGACGCACAATCCCAAGGTCGGGGTGCTGTATCCGACCAACCTCACCGCTGGTGAGCGGATCAATGTTGAGTACAGCCGCAAGGACCCGGATCTGGTCCGGGTGGCCGGACGTGACGTGCGGGTCGCGATTCAGCCCGCGCTGTCGGTGATCCTGGTGGTGTGGGCGGTCGCGCTACCGACGATGTGGCTGCTGCTGCGGGCACAGCGCCGTACGCCTGGCCCGGTGAACGGATCTCGCGCGGCGGCCGGTGCCGCCTGAGGCGAGCGGCCCCGACAGTTCGCCGGATCTTTGCGTATCGGTCATTTCGACGTGACGGCGTGGCGCGTTGCACGGGTCAACCTGGGATGGTGCGAGTAGCCATCGTTTCGGAGTCGTTCCTGCCGAATATGAACGGCGTCGTCAATTCCGTGCTCCGGGTGCTGGACCACCTGGACCAGCACGGGCACGAGGCGCTGGTGATCGCGCCGGATACGCCACACGGGCTGCCCGCCGCGCCACGGGTCTACAAAAGATTCCCGGTGCACCTGGTACCAGCGGTGATGGTGCCGAAGGTCAGCTCACTGCCGGTGGGCCTGCCGCAGCCCGGGATCACCGCCGCGATCGACGAATTCGATGCCGATGTTGTGCATCTGGCCTCGCCCTTCCTGCTCGGCGCAGGTGGTCTCGGTGCGGCGATGCGGTTGGACCTGCCGACGGTCGCGATCTACCAGACCGATGTGGCCGGATTCGCGAAGAGTTATGGGCTCGGACTGGCCAGTCGAGCTGCCTGGGCCTGGACGCGACGGATCCACGAGGGCGCGACACGGACACTGGCACCGTCTCGCGCGGCGGCCGAGGATCTGGGACGGCACGGTATTCCGCGGGTGCACCGCTGGGGCCGCGGTGTCGATATCGGTCGGTTCACGCCGTCGGCGAAGCTGCCGGAGCTGCGGGCCTCCTGGCTGCGCGGGCAGGAGAAGCTGCTGGTGGGGTTTGTCGGACGGCTGGCTCCGGAGAAGCACGTGGAACGGCTGGCGGTGCTGGCGAGCGATCCGGCGATCCAGCTGGTGATCGTCGGGGACGGGCCGGAGCGGGCCCGGTTGGCGCGGATGATGCCCACCGCGATCTTCACCGGGGAGCTCGGTGGCGCCGAGCTGGCGCAGGCCTACGCGAGCCTGGATGTGATGGTGCACGCGGGTGAACACGAGACGTTCTGTCAGGGCGTGCAAGAAGCCCTGGCCGCCGGGGTTCCGGTGATCGGGCCGGACGCGGGCGGACCGCGCGATCTGATCGCGCACTGCCGCAACGGCTACCTGCTGCCGGTGGATCGCTTCGCCGAGCTGTTACCCAGTGCGGTTGCGGCGCTTCGTGATCCGGTACTGCGGGCGCGATTCGCCGCGGCCGCTCGCAAGTCGGTGCTGCACCGGACCTGGCCCGCCATCTGCACCGAACTGATGGGCCACTACGCCGACGTCACGGGGATCCGGACCCAGTTGCCGCACACCGCGTAAATCGTTTGTGAGTTTCACGACCTCCGAAAGCCGATTACGGGGTGCGACGATGGAAAAGTCCGGCGCGTCCAGTGGCGATGCGGATTGTCTGGGCCAGCTCGGCGCGGGAGTCTCGCCCGGCATGTGTTACGCGCGGTAGGTTCGGGGGCGTGGCGAAAACAGAGCAGCGGGAACCGGTTCGGGCTTCGCTGGACAAGCAGCCGCACGAGGTCGCGTCGATGTTCGACGGGGTCGCGAAGCGGTACGACCTGACCAACACCGTCATCTCCTTGGGACAGGACCGATATTGGCGCTGGGCGGTGCGCAGAGCAGTGGCGCCACGGCCGGGTGAGCGCGTGCTCGACCTCGCCGCGGGCACCGGTATTTCGACGCTGGACCTGGCGAAATCCGGTGCCTGGTGCCTAGCGGCCGACTTCTCCCAGGGCATGCTCGCCGCGGGCAAATTCCGCAATGTGCCGATGGTGGCCGCCGATGCGACCGCACTGCCCTTCGCCGACGATTCGTTCGACGCGGTGACCATCTCCTACGGTCTGCGCAATATCTCCGAGACCGATGCCGCGCTGCGCGAAATGCTGCGGGTCACCAAACCGGGCGGGCGGATGGTGATCTGCGAGTTCTCCACGCCGATCGTGCCGATCTTCAGCACCATCTATCTCGAGTATCTGATGAAGGCGCTGCCGAAGGTCGCGGTGGCGGTGAGCAGTAATCCGGATGCCTATGTCTACCTCGCCGAATCCATCCGGGCCTGGCCGAATCAGCGGCAGTTGGCGCTGCGGATCGCCGATGCGGGCTGGTCGTCGGTGAAATGGCGCAATCTGACCGGCGGGATCGTCGCACTGCATCGCGCTTACAAATTGGGCTGACCGCCGAATTGAACTGAGCTCCTGGTCGCGGCATATTTTCGTGGCGCACGCCACACCTCACGGGGGAAATTTGCCGTGGTGAGGTTAATTGTCATCTGTCGATAACGTTGGGTAAATCGGCCGCAATCGGCGGTGCGCATGATCGGTGGCATGACCGATGCAGGCACCGATCGCGCGAGCACCGCCAGAACGGCGTGCTCGTACTGCGGCGTCGGCTGCGGCATCGTCGTCGAGACCCGCGCGGGTGCGGGCGGTGCGCCGGTCATCGCCAAGGTCCGCGGTGACAAACTGCATCCGACGAATGCGGGCCGACTGTGCACGAAGGGCGCGACCCACGCGGAATTGATGGCGGCGCCGGGGCGGATGGAGACCGCGTACCGTCGGCCCGAGCGCGGTCAGGTGCCCGTGCCGGTGCCTGTCGACGAGGCGGTGCACGAGGTGGCCACTCGGCTGCGGGCGATCCTGGACGAACACGGACCGGACGCCATCGCGCTGTACGTCTCCGGGCAGATGTCGCTCGAGGCACAGTACCTGGCGACCAAGTTGGCCAAGGGGTATCTGCGGACCAAGCACATCGAGGCCAATTCCCGGCTGTGCATGGCCAGCGCCGGAACCGGCTACAAGCAGTCGCTCGGCGCGGACGGGCCGCCCGGCTCCTACGACGACTTCGAACACGCCGATCTGTTCTTCGTGACCGGCGCGAATATGGCCGACTGCCATCCGATCCTCTATCTGCGAATGATCGACCGGGTCAAGGCGGGGGCCAAGCTGATCGTGGTGGATCCGCGGCGCACCGATACCGCGGCGCGGGCCGATCTGTTCCTGCAGATCGCACCGGGCACCGATCTCGCCCTGCTGAACGGGCTACTGCACCTGCTCGTCGAAAACGGTGATATCGACTCGGACTTCATCGCCGAGCACACCGAGGGCTGGGTGGCGATGCCCGAATTCCTCGCCGACTACCCGCCGGACCAGGTCGCCGCGATCACCGGGCTGGCCGAGGACGATATCCGAACTGCAGCGCGCTGGATCGGCGAAGCCGGTGCATGGATGTCGTTGTGGACCATGGGACTCAACCAGTCCACCCACGGCACCTGGAATACCAACGCGCTCTGCAACCTGCACCTGGCCACCGGGGCTATCTGTCGTCCCGGCAGCGGGCCGTTCTCGCTGACCGGTCAGCCGAATGCCATGGGCGGGCGCGAAATGGGCTATATGGGTCCGGGTTTGCCCGGACAGCGCAGCCTGCTCTCCCCCACCGACCGCACCTTCGTGGAGACGGCGTGGGGCGTCGAGCCGGGCACGCTGCGCACCGAGTCCGGACCGGGCACGATCGAGATGTTCCGCGAGCTGTCCGAAGGGCAGATCAAGGCGGCCTGGATCATCTGCACCAATCCCGTTGCCACCGTCGCCAATCGGAAGACGGTGATCGGCGGGCTGGAGGCGGCCGAGCTGGTCATCGTGCAGGACGCGTACACCGATACGGCCACCAACTCCTACGCCGACATACTGTTGCCCGCGACGCTCTGGGCCGAAGCCGATGCGGTGATGGTGAATTCGGAGCGCAATGTCACGTTGCTCCAGCGCTCGGTGGATCCGATCGGCGATGCCCGTCCGGACTGGCTGCTGATCGCGCAGGTCGCCACCGCGATGGGCTTCGCGGGCTTCGAATACTCCTCCAGTGCCGAGGTTTTCGACGAGATCAAGCAGTTCGCCAATCCAGCCACCGGATACGACCTGCGTGGCATGAGCTATGAGCGGTTGCACGAGGGGCCGATGCAGTGGCCGTGCGCCGCGCCCGACCGCGCGCGCAACCCGATCCGCTACCGCAATGACGGTGTCAGCCAGGAACTTTTCGTCGACGATGCCGGGCACCAGCCCCGGTTGGCCTTCGCGACGCCGAGTCGTCGCGCGGTGTTCTGGCCGCGCCCGCATCTGACGCCGGAGGAGATGCCCGACGACGACTACCCGTTCATGCTCAATACCGGCCGCCTGCAGCATCAGTGGCACACCATGACCAAGACCGGCAAGATCGACAAGCTGACCAAACTGACCGGCCAGCCGTTCGTCGAGGTGCATCCCAAGGATGCCGAGCGGCTCGGGGTCGAGGCGGGCGACCAGCTCGAAATCGCCTCCCGACGCGGTCGAGCGGTGCTGCCGGTGCAGATCAGCGACCGGGTGCGGCCCGGTGATTGCTTCGCGCCGTTCCATTGGAATGACGAGCAGGGCGAATATCTGACGATCAATGCCGTGACCAATGACGCGGTGGATCCGGATTCGCTGCAGCCCGAATTCAAGGCGTGCGCGGTGTCGTTGCGGCGCGTCGCGGTGATGCCGAAAGCGGCCGAAAGTCCGTCGGCGGGAGTGCCGGAAACCGCCGCGAACCGTGGTTCGCACCCGCTGGCGGTCATGCTGGGGCTCGACGCGGGCACAGCGCCGACGCTCAGCGAGACCGAGCGGATCTATCTCGCCGGATATCTCTCGGCGCTGCAATCCCTTCCGGTGACCGGTCAGCCCGTGCTGCCCGAATCCGCGCCGCTGGCCAAGAACAGTCGGCTGTGGATCGACGGACTGCTGGCCGGTATGTATTCGCGAAGCGCGGCAACAGAATCCGCGTCCACCGACGAGATTCCCGACGAACCGCCCCGGCCGATCACCGTGCTGTGGGCCTCACAGACCGGAACCGCCGAAGAGTTCGCGGCGACGACGGCCGCTCGCCTGGCCGAATCCGGTTTCGCGCCGCGGCTGCTCGATATGGACTCGTGCGAACTCCACGAACTCACCGGGGATGTGCTGGTGATCAGCAGCACCTTCGGCGACGGCGGACCGCCGGATAACGGCACCGACTTCTGGGAACGCCTGGACGACAGCGTGATCCGATTGACCGGCATGCGGTACGCGGTGTTCGCACTCGGCGACTCCTCCTATGACGACTTCTGCGGCCACGGTCGCAAACTGGACGCGAAACTGACCGAACGCGGGGCCACCCGTCTGCTCGCACGCGTCGACAGCGAACCCGATTACGAGGAAGCGGCGGCGCGCTGGCTCGACGAGGTGCTCGCCGCACTGGACGATGGTGCGCCCGAGACGAGTCCTTCCGGTCCCGGCGGAGCCCGGATGCCCGAGCGCTCCACCGGCGCCACCATGGTGCTGACCCGCACCGCACCGGCCGTCGGGACCCAGACCGCCGGACCGGCGCCGTTCACCCGCAACGCACCGGTGACCGCACCGCTGGTGCGCAATGAGCCGCTGTCGCATGCCGGATCGCCGAAGGAAGTGCGGCAGTTCGGCTTCGACCTGCGCGGACTGAAAGCGAATTACGAGGTCGGCGATTCGCTCGGGGTTTGGCCTACGAACGCCGAGTCGATGGTTGCCGAATGGCTCGGCGCGACCGGGCTGGACGGCCGTCGGGTCATCGAGCTCGACAACCAGGAATTGTCGCTGGCCCAGGCGCTGCGGACCCGCTTCGACATCACGAAGGTCAGCCACGATCTGCTGACCTTCATCGCCGAACGCAATCCCAACAACCGCCTGTCGAAACTGCTGCGCCGCGATAATCGCAATGAACTCGACAACTACCTGTGGGACCGGCAGGCGGTCGACGTGCTGCGCGAGTTCCCGGTGCGCGCCGATCTCGTGGAATGGCTCGGCACGCTGAAAAAGCTACAGCCGCGCCAGTATTCGATTTCGTCGAGTCCGCTGGTCAGTCCCGACGAGGTGCAGCTCACCGTGGGTGTCGTCCGGTACGGCGATCCGGCCGCGACCGGATCCGCCGCGCGGCGCGGTGGGGTGTGCTCGACCTTCCTCGCCGACCGCGCCGACGCCGCCGAATCCGCGGTGCCGATCTTCCTGCAGCGCGCCCCGCACTTCCGGCCGCCGCTCGATCCGACCGCACCGATGATCATGGTCGGCCCCGGCACCGGCATCGCGCCCTTCCGCGGCTTCCTGCAGGAACGCCGCGCCCTGGGCTGCAGCGGCCGCAACTGGTTGTTCTTCGGCGATCAGCATGCCGCCCAGAACTTCTACTACCGAGCGGAATTGGAGGATATGTTCCGCGCGGGCTTCCTCACCCGACTCGATCTGGCCTTCTCCCGCGACCAGCGCGAGCGGGTCTACGTGCAGCACCGGATGATCGAGCACGGCGCCGAGCTGTGGTCCTGGCTGCGCGACGGCGCGCACTTCTATGTGTGCGGCGATGCGGCACGCATGGCCAAGGATGTCGACGACACCCTGCTGACCATTGCCAGGATCCACGGCAAGCTCGACGAGGACGGGGCGCTGGCGTTCCGGAAGCAGTTGGTTGCCGAGAAGCGCTACGTTCGCGACGTGTACTGAGGGTCGTTGCCTCAGCGCCCGATCCCGCGGGTTCTGAGGAGGAATGGGCGCTGTGGCTGATCCCCTCACACCGCAGGAGCACTCAGCCGCGCGAAGTCCGGCAGCCGGTAGTACGGGTAGTAGGGGTACGCCGGGGTAGTCGCCCCGGCCTTGTCGAGGCGCGCGATCTGCTCGGCATCGAGCTCCCAGCCGACCGCGCCGAGGTTCTGGCCCAGCTGCTCGGCATTGCGTGCGCCGACGATGACGGTCGACACCGTTGGACGGCGCAGCAGCCAGTTGAGGGCGATCTGCGGGACGGTCTTACCGGTCTCCGCGGCAAGTTCGTCGAGGACGTCGACCACGTCGTAGAGCTTGTCGTCATCGACCGGCGGACCTGCCTCGGCGGTCTGATGCAGACGGCTGCCCGCCGGAAGTGGTTGGCCGCGGCGGATTTTCCCGGTCAGCCGACCCCAGCCGAGCGGGCTCCACACCACCGCGCCGACACCCTGGTCCAGGCCGAGCGGCATGAGCTCCCATTCGTAGTCACGACCGACGAGTGAGTAGTAGACCTGATGGGCGACATAGCGGGTCAGGCCGTGCCGGTCCGCCGCGGCAAGGGATTTCATCAGCTGCCAGCCCGCGAAGTTGGAGGCGCCGAGGTAGCGGATCTTGCCCGCGCGCACCAGATCGTCCAGTGCCGCAAGGACTTCCTCGACCGGAGTGTGCGCGTCGAAGGCGTGCAGTTGGAACAGGTCGATGTGGTCCGTGCCGAGCCTGCGCAGCGCACCCTCGACCGCCTTGATCAGGCGCGAACGGCCGGAACCCGCGTCGTGCGGACCGGGACCGGTCGGCAGGCTCGCCTTGGTCGACAGCAGCAGCTGGTCACGCCTGCCCTTGATGGCCGCACCGAGTACCTCCTCGGAGGCGCCATCGGAATAGACATCGGCGGTATCGAACATGGTGACGCCCGCGTCCAGGCTGATATCGACCAGTCGGCGCGCCTGCTCCGCATCGGTATCGCCCCACGCGCTGAACAGTTCGCCCCGCCCGCCGAAGGTGCCCGCGCCGAAACTCAGCGCCGGGACGAGCAAACCTGATGCGCCGAGCCGCCGGTACTCCATGATGACTCCTAAAGGGTCTATAATTCCGTTAACGATCTGAACATACACCCGTCGGGTTACAAATGAAACTGGAGTTCCTTTATGGAGTCTGACGCTGCCGCCCCCGGCTCGATTCGCCCTGGTGGACGCACCGCGCGCGTTCGCGAGGCCGTGCTGCAGGCGGCGGGTGATCTACTCGCCGAGCGCGGTTTCGCACACCTGGATCTGACCGAGGTCGCTGCGCGCGCCGAGGTCGGCAAGACCACGGCCTACCGTCGCTGGCGCAACTCCACCGGACTCGTCGCCGACCTGCTCCTGGATATGGCCGAACAATCGCTGCCGCGCGCGGATACCGGGTCCCTACTCGGCGATCTCACCGCCAACGCCCAGCTGGTCGCCGAAACCCTCACGGATCCCCGCCAAGGCAAGCTCTTCCAGGCCGTCATCGCCGCTGCCACCTGCGACGAAACCGCCGCAACCGCCCTACGCCGCTTCTACGACGTCCGCCTGACCGAATGGACGCCCTGTATCGACGCCGCCATCGCCCGCGGCGAAATCCCCGAAAACACCGACGCCCGCGCCGTCCTGACCGCCGTCTCGGCCCCCCTCTACTACCGCCTCCTCGCCAGCGGCGACCCGATCGACGACGCAGCCGCCCGCACCGCCGCCGCAGCCGCCACCCGAGCCGCCTCAGCGGGCATCTTCACGAAGCCATGAACAAGATCAGGTGGAACTGGTGGCGGGCCCTTCTTCGGGCAATAGCGCCACAGATTCCACCTGATCTTGGTCGAGGCAACTTGTTGCGAGCTATTCAGCGGAGGGTCGGGGCGGCTATGGCCCGGGTCGCACGCGGGCTCGGTCTCGGCCGCAGGTGATCAGCGGGCCCAGGAGGGGTCGCGGCCGGTGAGTCCGACGATGCGGTCCAGGGGCGCGGCGGTGTCGGGAACTCGGACGACAGGGCCGAACATCCCCGGGGTGCCTTCGGGCGGTGTGTCCCTGAGGAATTCGAGCAGGACGGTCAGGTGCACCGGGTCGACCGTCAGTTGCTGATCGGTAGCGCGGGCGAGATCCCAACTGTGGACAACGATTTCGTCCAGCGCGATCGTGGCCATGACGACCGCCGGGGCGGATACCCCGCCAGCTTCGGTTTCGCCGTCCCAGGCCGCCGGATCGCGCCAGGCCTCGACGAGTGCCTTCAGCTGGGCCGGAATGCGAGAACGCCAGTCGGCGGGCAGGGCGCTGTCGGGGCCGACGGCGGGCGGGACCGAGCGGCCGACCGCTTCCTTGGTCGCGGCCTGCCGGAACGCTTCGGTGAGTCCGATGACGTGGGCGAACAGGTCGCGCACGCTGGTATCGGTGCATGGTGTCGGCGCGTTGAGCTGATCGTCGGTGATGGCGCCGACCACCGCCTCCAGGGCGGCGGCGGCCGGTTCGAGATCGAAATTCGGGTGCATCGGGTCCTCCTCGGCAACGGAACGTCAACGATTGAGACGGCGCGCACCATCGGAATTCATCGCAACCAAGTCGTAGCGGCGAAAAGTGCTGGAAAAGCGGAGAATTGGTAGATGAAGGGCGATCGGGTGGAGATCGTCGTCGACTTCGGCGACGGGTCTCGCAGTTATGAAGTGGTCGCGACGCGGGCCGGGCGCAAGGTCGAGGTGCGCATCGCGCGTGGCGTGGTCGAGGTCAGCGAAGTGACGCGAACGGGCGTCGCGGTGCGCACGGCGCGGTTCATGGCGGGGCGCACATTGGCGCTCGTCGAATTCCCGGCGAATGGTTCGGGTCCAGCCGACGGCGAGTAGCAGGTGGGTTGCCGCGCGGCCGGACTAGGAGCATTCTCAACAGTGTTGGACTGGTTGTCCGCCTGCGCTGTGATTCCCGCAGCACCTGGAGTTCGCTCGGCAGAGCATCGGGTACCCAGCCGAAAAGCACGCGCGGAGAGGAACGAACGATGACCGATCCAAGCACGTCCCGCACCGTCGACGCGGTTTCGGAAGCCGACTACGTCGAGCAGAACGTCCCCGCCTACCCTGAGATCGTCGATGACACCGACGACAGCTCCGACCGCGAGCTCGCGGCGGCGGTCGATCGAGATGCCTTCGACGCCAATCCGGCCGATGTCGTGGAACAGTCGATCCCGGTGCCGCTCGACGACGATCGCGATT
Organism: Nocardia pseudovaccinii NBRC 100343; assembly: GCF_001613225.1. Classification (GTDB taxonomy): domain Bacteria; phylum Actinomycetota; class Actinomycetes; order Mycobacteriales; family Mycobacteriaceae; genus Nocardia; species Nocardia pseudovaccinii. Next base: position 29,948 of record NZ_BDBY01000255.1, on the reverse strand, counting down.
CCGAGCCGGAGTACTGATCGGCCCGTCGGCTTACGGCGCGATCTTGGCCCGCACCGTCGCGTGCAACTCCCGCAGACTGGATCGCTCGGTCGCGACTTCGAGCACCCGCAACCCGTGCGCGTGCCCGGCCAACTCGACCGCCAACTGCTCGGTATCGACCTGCTTGTGCGGAATCCGGTAGGCGGCACACAGCGCGGCCAAATCCATTCCGTGCGGCGTACCGAAGACGCGCTCGAAAACACCGGCGTACTGCGGATCACCCTGTTCCAGGAGTTCGAAGATGCCGCCGCCGTCGTCGTTGGCGACCACGATGGTCAGATCGGCGGGGCGGGGTTCGCCGCGGCCGATGAGCAGGCCGGAGGCGTCGTGCAGGAAGGTGAGGTCACCGATCAGCGCGAAGGTGCGCCCGGTGTGGTGCAGCGCCGCGCCGACGGCCGTGGAAACGGTGCCGTCGATACCGGCCACGCCACGATTGGACAGCACTCGGACACCCGGCCGCGGGGGCGAGACCAGGGCCGCGTCACGCACCGGATTGGATGCCCCGAGCAGCAGCTGATCGCCCTCGCGCAACGCGTCCATCACCACCGCGGCAACGTGCAGCCCGGTCGGTTTCGGATGGTTGGCCAGTTCGGCGCGAACGACCTGAACGGCCTTCGCATCGAGTTCGCGGCAGTACGCGAGCCAGTCCGCACTTGGCGCACCCGTGGCAACCGCCCGGGTTCCGGTGCCGACCACATTGCCGGAGACATCGGGCCAGCGCGGGCCGGTGGTGAGCGCGTAGACGGTCACGGCCGGATCCGCGAGCACCTTCGCGACCTGGCGATGCAGCGTCGGCCGCCCGGTGATGATCGCCTGCCGCGGCTTCAGCAGCGGCAGGGCCAGCGGATGCAGGGCCGGACCGTGCATCGGGGCCGTGGGTTCGGCCACTGTCGGCAGCTCGGCCAGTTCCGGCCGCAAGCCTGCGCCGTGGCCGGAGATGACGACCGTATCGGGCGTCAGGTCGAGATCGAGCGGCACATCGAGCGTCGCGTAGCGGGTGCACGTCCACGCCTCGCCGCCGGGGCGGCCCTGAGGCGCCCACTCGTCCGGCGTGTGATCCGGCACCAGCGGCTCGCGCAGCGGAATATCGAAATGCACCGGCCCGGCATTGCCGGAACGGGTGCCACGGGCCGCCGCGAGTACCCGGCAGACGGCCGAACGCCACTGGCTGTTCTGCTGGCCGTAGGGCACGCCGCCATCGGTGTCCGACTCCTCCTCGGCGAGTCCGAGGCTGATCGAGGCACGGACCTGGCTACCGAACAGCCCGAATTGTTCGACGGTCTGATTGGCGCCGGAACCGAGCATCTCGTAGGGCCGGTTGGCGCTCAGCACCACCAGCGGTACGCGAGCGTAGTTCGCCTCCAGCACGGCGGGGCCGAGATTGGCGACAGCGGTCCCCGAGGTCATCACCACCGGCACCGGCAGTCGACTGGCGATGGCGAGTCCGATGGCCAGGAAGCCCGCGGTTCGCTCGTCGATGCGCATGTGCAGGCGGAGCCGGCCTGCCGCATCGGCCGCCTGCAGCGCGAATGCCAGGGGCGCGTTTCTCGACCCCGGGCACAGAACGACGTCTCGCACACCCCCGCGCGCGAGCTCGTCAACGACCACTTGCGCCTGTGCTGTAGACGGATTCACATCTCCAGCCTCTCAGACAGTTGCTTCGACGTCTTCGTCACCCTGCTCACAATGGCACCTCGCCAGCGCTCGGCACCATTGTGCCCAGAGGGCGCTGTGCCGTTGGTTCGCTCGCTGCGCTCCCTCACGCCGTCGGGGTTGGCGGAAAATTCGCCCCGCGTCCACCACCGGACGCGGGGCGCTCAGCGCCCGTGGTCGGCCGAATCGCCGTGCGCGACAATGAGCGTCGCCAGCGCACCCACCACGGAGCGAGTCCCATGCGCGAACGCAGTGAGCGACAAAAAACACAGCCGCCCACACGGTCATGCCGGAGCCCAGCGCTAGCGAGGCGCAGGCACCAGCGAACGCAGTGAGCGACAAAAAACACAGCCGCTCACGCGGTCATACCGGAGCCGAGCGCTAGCGAGGCGTAGGCATGAGCGCGAAACGCGGCGCCGTGGCGCCGCAATCCAACTCAGGCGTGCCGCTGCACGAGGTCGCCCAGCCGCGGCAGGGCCTCGATGACGTTCTTCTTGGCCGAGGAACGCATCGACGAGTAGACCTTCTTCAGCGCCGGACGCGTCGAGGCGTCGGCACGCGCGTCGGTCACCGCGAGCAATGCCTCGGCGACCTCGTCCGACTTGGCGACCAGCAGGTCGGCGAACTGGCCGGACCCCGTCGCCGAGTATTCCTGCCAGAACGGCTCCAGCTGCGAGACGAGCTTGGGCGCCAAGGACTCCAGCGCGTCCGGCACGATGGACGGGCTGATCTTCTTGACCGCCGCGTAGCCACCCTTGACGGCCAGGCCCGACGCACCACCCTTGTCCGACACCTCGGCGTCCAGAACCTCCTTGGCATCGGCAAGGAAGGCCGTGCGCTTTGCGTCGTCGAGCAGGGATTCAGACAGTGCTGCAACCACTTTCAGGTTCCTCCGGGATCGATGTCGATGAACGAGCGCACGTCACTATACGCACTGGTGCGCAGAGTCACACGGCACTCATCGAGCTACGGCTGCCACGGCAGCAATTGGACCATCAATCCTTCACAATCGGCGAGGACATTGCCCTGCTCATCGGCCAGTTCCGCGGTTATGTACGTTTTGCGCCCTTCGATGCGATCGACGCGCCCCCGCACGGTCAGCGGTGTCTGCAACGGAGTGATTTTGCGGTAGTTCACATGGAGATAGGCGGTGCGGCTGATCGGCCTTCCGGCGTAATGCACGATCATGCCGAGCAGATCGTCGAAGAGCAGCGGGAGCACGCCGCCGTGTGCCGCGCCATTGCCGCCGAGATGGAACCGACGGAACTCACCGGTCATCACGATGCCGTCGGGTCCGGCCTCGACCACCTGCCACGGCAGCAGCAAAAGGCTGCCGCGCCCGGGCAATTCGACCGCGCGGCCCGCCGGGCCCTGCAGTTCGGGTGCGCGGTACGGCTCGAGCAGATCGATGAGTTCGCGCGTCCGGTCGAGTGCCTCGCCGTAGATCTCGTCGGGGGCGTCCACGGAGACGACCAGATCCTGCAGCGTGCGCATGGCCTCGACGAACGGGCCGAAGTCGGCGCCGACTCGCGCGCGGGAGACCTTGGGGAAGCCGCCGTGCTTCTCGTACCGGGATTCGTCCACCGCGCTGTTATCGATGCGCGGACCGGACCGCCCGCCAACGCGCTCTGCAACCCGTTTCACTGCCTCGCGCCCGCCCGTCGCCCGACCGCCGCCCCTCATCGAATCGCTTCGCGATGCTCCGTTCATCCTTAGCACGGTATCGCGTTGTTATACACCGTCAAGTCGTACCGTCCGGTAATGGAATCGGCACCGTAGAAGTTCGCATGGAAGTCGCTGGCACCCGAAACATCGGTGGGGGCAATAATCACTGGGGTGACGTTCAATCCGAAGCTGTGGCGGCCCGTTCCTGGGTTCGAGAACCTGACCGACATCACCTATCACCGGCATATCGAGCAGGGCACCGTCCGGGTGGCCTTCGATCGGCCGGAGGTGCGCAATGCGTTCCGCCCGCATACGGTCGACGAGCTCTATCGCGCGCTCGATCACGCCAGGATGACCCCGGACGTCGGCGCGGTGCTGCTCACCGGCAACGGTCCCAGTCCCAAGGACGGCGGCTGGGCCTTCTGCTCGGGCGGTGACCAGCGCATTCGCGGCCGCAGCGGCTACCAGTACGCGGACGGCGATACGGCGGACACCGTCGACCAGGCGCGCGCGGGCCGCCTGCACATCCTCGAGGTGCAGCGGCTGATCCGGTTCATGCCGAAGGTGGTCATCGCGCTGGTCAACGGCTGGGCCGCGGGCGGCGGGCACAGTCTGCACGTGGTCTGCGATCTGACCCTGGCCAGCCGCGAGCACGCCAGGTTCAAGCAGACCGACGCCGACGTCGGCAGCTTCGACGGCGGTTACGGCAGCGCCTATCTCGCGAAAATGGTCGGCCAGAAATTCGCGCGGGAAATCTTCTTCCTCGGCCGCCCCTACACCGCCGAGGAAATGCATCAGATGGGTGCGGTGAACAAGGTCGTCGATCACGCCGAACTGGAAAATGTCGCACTGGAGTGGACCGCCGATATCAACGGCAAATCCCCACAGGCCCAGCGCATGTTGAAGTACGCGTTCAATCTGCTCGACGACGGTCTGGTCGGTCAGCAGCTCTTCGCGGGCGAGGCCACCCGGATGGCGTATATGACCGATGAGGCGGTCGAAGGCCGCGACGCCTTCCTGGAAAAGCGCAAGCCGGACTGGACCCCCTACCCCTGGTACTTCTGACATGGACATCCTCAGCAGCCGGGTCATCCTGCGGCCCGCCGACTACCAGGCAACCCTTGCGTTCTACCGCGACGGACTCGGCTTGGCCATCGCGCGCGAGTATCCGGGCGGCACGGTTTTCTTCGCTGGACAGTCGCTGGTCGAGGTGGCCGCGCACGGCGGATCGGGCAAATCGACCACCTTCGAAGGTGCGCTGTGGCTGCAGGTTCGCGACATTTCGGATGCGGCGGCGGAGCTGGCGCTGAAAGGGATCCGCATCCAGCGCGAGCCGGTGCGCGAGCCGTGGGGACTGATCGAAATGTGGGTGCACGATCCGGACGGCGTGCCGATCGTTGTGGTCGAAGTTCCCGCCGAGCATCCGATCCGGCGGGATTCGCGCTGGTCACCGGACTGATCACACCGGCAGCGGCGGCGCGGCCGGTCCGGCTCGAGTTGCCAATGCCGACCCCGGCGAGGACGATAACCACGGATGACCGCCCGACCGCCGACGTCCGGGTGAGCACCGACTGAGTACCGTCCTCCGAGTGAATCGCAGTCTCGATGTCCGGCGTACCCGACTTCTTCTCCCCTGACGCGGCCGAACCCCCAGCGCGCCGCCCCAGCAAACCGACCCCTGCCGCGTGCGGTCGTGTCGACATGACACGATCAGACTCGTGAGGGAGCGCAGCGAGCGAACCATGAACACAGCGCGCCTGCGCACGACGGCGCCGAGCACCAGCGAGGTGCGGTCGCGCACGACGGGGGCGACATCATGAGCCGCACCCTGCGAACGCTGCCGATGCCGACCGGATCCGGGCTCGGCGATGTCATACCGCATCTGCGAGAAGTGTTGGAGGGCAACGGCCCCGCGTGGTTGCCGATACCGACCAGCGACCGCCGGGAGGCCCGGCGACTGAGCGATGCACTCTCGCCCGGCGAACTGATCGATGACGAGGCGGCACTGGTCGTGACCACCTCCGGCAGCACCGGTGTGCCGAAAGGCGCCATGCTCAGCTCCGCCGCACTGCGGGCCAGCGGGACCGCGACACACGATCGACTCGGTGGTCCCGGCACCTGGCTGCTTGCCCTGCCGACCCATCACATCGCGGGCATTCAGGTGCTGCTGCGCAGCATTCTGGCCGGTACCGAACCCAGCGTGCTCGACGTTTCCGGCGGCTTCCTCCCCGAGGCGCTGGCCGGCGCGATTTCCGGTATGCGCGGTGAGCGCCGCTACACCGCGCTGGTGCCGACCCAGCTCATCAAGGCACTGGAGGCGCCCACCGCGGCGGCAGCACTTGCCGAGTTGGACGGCGTGCTCGTCGGCGGGGCGGCCACGCCCGCGCCGGTCTACGAACGCGCGAAAGCGGCCGGTATCAACGTCGTTCGCACCTATGGCATGAGCGAAACCTGCGGCGGCTGTGTGTACGACGGAGTTCCGCTCGACGGCACCGAGATTCGCATCGAGGACGGTCGCGTGCTGCTCGGCGGCGCGATGATCGCCATCGGCTACCGCGGCCAGCCCGACCATCCCGCGTTCGCCGAACCCGGCTGGTTCCGCACCGAAGACGCGGGCACCTACGAGGACGGCGTGCTCAGGATCAGCGGACGGCTCGACGAGGCCATCATGACCGGCGGACTGCTCGTCATCCCGCAGGTCGTCGAGGCCGTGCTGATCACCCATCCGGGCATCAGCGAATGCGTGGTGCTCGGTCTGCCCGACGATAGGCTCGGCCAGCGGGTCGCGGTCGCGGTGGTCCCCGCCCCCGGCGCCACCCCGACCCTCGAGGAACTGCGCGATCACGTCGTGCGCGAACTCGATTCCATCGCCGCACCGCGCGAGCTGGCGCTGCTGGATGAGCTTCCGCTGCGCGGCCCCGGCAAACCCGACCGCGTAAAACTCCGCGAGCGCTTGTCCGCCTCCCCGCGTATTTAGGCGCCAGAGTCAGGTGCCACCGCAGTTACGTCGGCGACCGGCGATGACGTCGTTACCGAGTCAGCCCGTACCCGACGAGTTACCCATGTTCTCCCGAAATCAGTTGTTACGTTGCCGCGTTGAACTAGCGGTGCATGAGCACTCGATCGTGGTGCAAGGTCGCACGACATTGTTATGCAAGGGCCGTGCAAGACGGCGGCCCCAAAGTCTTGTGCATGACTTCTTACACACCCACTTCAGCGCTCGCCGTCGAGGCGGACAGTCTGGTCAAGGTGTTCGGGGAACAGCGCGCCGTCGACGGTGTGAGCCTGGCGGTTCCGCAGGGCTCGGTCTACGGCGTGCTCGGCCCGAACGGCGCGGGCAAGACCACGACCATCCGCATGTTGGCCACCCTGTTGCGCCCGGACGGCGGCAGCGCCCGTATCTTCGGCCATGACGTCGTCGCGGAACCGACGGCGGTCCGGTCGCTGGTCGGCGTCACGGGGCAGTACGCCTCGGTCGACGAGGACCTGACGGCCACCGAAAATCTGATCATCTTCTCCCGCCTGCTCGGCCTCAGCAAGATCGATGCCAGGCGCAAGTCGGTCGAACTGCTGGAGGAGTTCGACCTCACCGAGGCGGCGAACAAGCCGCTGAAGAACTTCTCCGGCGGTATGCGACGCCGTCTCGATCTGGCCGCCAGCCTGATCGCGACACCGCCGCTGCTGTTCCTGGACGAGCCGACGACCGGCCTCGATCCGCGCACCCGCGCCCAGATGTGGGAGACCATCCGCCGCCTGGTCCGCGAGGGCGCGACGGTACTGCTCACCACGCAGTACCTGGACGAGGCCGATCAGCTGGCGGACCGGATCGCCGTCATCGACCACGGCAAGGTGATCGCCGACGGCACCGCTGACGAACTCAAGGCCTCGGTCGGCGGCTCCTCACTGCATCTGACCCTGGTCGACCGGGCCCAGCTCGAGGAGGCACGCCGGGTTGTCGGTGACTTCCTCGGCGTCGACGCCCAGATCACGCCGGAGGCCGGTCGGCTCACCGCGCCGCTCGCGGACGCGGGCATGACCGCCGATCTGCTGATTCGCCTGCGCGAGTGGGAGATCGCGATCGACGAGATCACCGTCACCAAACCCAGCCTCGACGAGGTCTTCCTCACCATCACCGGCCACCCGGCCGACGACAACGATTCCGAACGGAGCGCGGCATGACAACCATCACCGCCGAGAGCACCGCAGCGCGGCATGCGGCACCGACTTCGATTCCCGAGGTCAGCAATAAGATCAGCCTGCAACAGACCGTGTCGACCTCGCTCACCATGGCCTACCGGGGCATCCTGAAAATCAAGCACAATCCCGAGCAGCTGTTCGATGTGACGATTCAGCCGATCCTGTTCACCGCGCTGTTCGCCTACATCTTCGGCGGGGCGATCGGCGGGAGCGTGTCGAACTATCTGCCGGTCCTGATTCCCGGCATTCTGGTGCAGACCGTGATCCTGACCTCGGTCGTCACCGGCACCCAGTTGCGCGAGGATATGGACAAGGGCGTCTTCGACCGGTTCAAATCCCTGCCCATCGCCCGCATTTCGGTGCTGGCGGGTGCGTTGATCGCCGATATGGTGCGCTACGCACTGGCGACGACGCTGACCATCGTGGTCGGTCTGGCCATCGGCTACCGGCCCGAGGGCGGTGTGGCCGGTGTCGTGGTGGCCGGTCTGGTCATCGTGGTCTGCTCGTTCGCGGTGAGCTGGATCTGGGCGCTGGTCGGCGTCACCGGTAAGAGTGCCGCAGGCGTGCAGGGCATTTCGATGATGGTGATGTTCCCGCTGACCTTCATGTCCGGCGCGTTCGCTCAGGTGAGCACCATGCCGGGCTGGATGCAGGGGCTCAATCACGTGAATCCCGTGTACTACATGGTGAATGCGGCCCGAGCACTGATGAACGGCAATGTCTACGGCAGCGATCTGGCCTGGTCGCTGATCGGCTCGGTGATCGTGATCGCGATCTTCGCGCCGCTGAGCATCAAGGCGTACATGCGCCGGGCATGATGCACAGAAATCGCGGTGGGTGCGTCACCCACCGCGATTTTCGTTGTCGCAGGACAGTTCCTGCAGGAGTTCGAGGATTCTGTCCGCCGCTTGCCGCCGACGCATGCCTGCGGCGCGGGTCAGTGCTTCGTCGAAGCGCTCGTCCCCCACCGTTGTTCGGTGCAGTGCCGCGTGCCGCCGCAATTCGGCCGACGGACTATCCTGTCGCCCCAGCACTTTGGTAGACAGCGAGAGCAACTCCAAGCCGATCTCCGAATCGCGTCCGACCGCGAGACAGAATGTTCCGACGGCGTTGCCGACCGCGCCGATCTGCGGCAGGTCGGGGAACTGCCCGAGTCGACCGGCCGCGAGGCGCAGCAGTGTCCACGCGATGTCGGCGGCCTCCGCCGCCCGTCCGTGCAGCACGTACGCGTCAACGGCCCCGCTCGCGGTCACCAGAATGCCCGGGCCGACCATCGGGGCGTCATCGGGCCAGCCGTGCAGGTCCAGCGCCCGCCGGTAATAGTGCAGCCCGGCGTCGATATCGCCTTCGGCCAGTTCGAGTTCCGCCATTCCGACGACGACCGGCGCGAGGCGGTGGTTACGTCGGATATGTGGGTCATCGATCGGCGTACCGTGTGCCGGATCGCCATCCGCGGCGCCGAGCGCGAAGCCCAACTCCCGCCGCGCCTCGTCGAGCCGGCCCGCGCCGATCAACGACACCGCGAGATAACTGGACATTTCGACGGCTTCTTCGTGGGCGCGCAACTCCCGCAACAGTTCCGCCGCGCGGCGGTAGTACTCCACCGCATCGGCATAGTGCGCCGTCTGTCCGGCGAGCTGCCCGAGGTGCTGGGTGACCATCGCCGTGCCCCAGACATCGCGGCCCTCGATCAGCTGTAAGGCAGCCTGCGCGTCCCGGGTGGAGCCGTAGACATCGCCAGCGTTCTCCCGGATATTCGCGCGCATGAACACCGCCGCGCCGCGCACCACGGGGTCCGGCGACCGGGCACCGTCCGCGAACTGCCTCGGCGTGTCCGAGCCCGAGGCATTTCCGCAGGCCATCGCGCCGAGAAAGCGCGCTCCACCATTGAGATCGATTGCGGTGCTGAGCAATCGACGGATCCTGGCCCGCGTGGTCGCCACCTCACGCGGGTCGGCACCGAGGAACACGACGTGCATGCCGATCTGCAGGTGCGCGAGCATCTGCAGATCGGCGACCGGACCGCGCACCGGACCGGGTTCGGGCGGCAGGGTCAGAATCCGGCGCGCCCAACCGCTCAGCTCCATATGCGCGCCACGCATCACCCATAGCGTGCCGGCGACCGGGAAGACCCGGTACACCGTGCGGGCGTCCCTGCGCTCCAACGCATATCGCAGCACCGCGACCAGGTTGTCGAGTTCCGCGCCGACCGAGAGCACGGTGGCCACCTGCTCGTCGGACAGATAACGGTGCACCGTGGCGATCGAATAGTCACGGGCCCAGCGCGACATGCGATCCATCACCACGGGACGCTCGTCGACCGCTCCCGAAATGCCCGCCGCCGCATCGGATCCGGTCAGCGCGAGCTGTTCCTCTCCGAATTCGCGCACGGTTTCCAGCATCCGGTAGCGGGTGCCGATCAGGCCCTCATCGTCGTCCAGGACGGTCAGCAGCGACTGGCCGACCAGCCCGTCCACGGCCGTGGCCACATCGTCGACATCTGGGCCGCCCGCCACCACTTCGGCCGCATCGAGGGTGAACCCGGCCGGGAAGCGGCACAACCTACGCAAGGCGATCTGTTGCGGCTCTTCGAGCAGATTCCAGCTCCATGCGATCACCGCGTGCAAGGTGCGATGGCGTTCCGGCGAGGAGCGATCTCCGCTGCGCAGCAACGCGAATCGGTGTTCCAGGCGGGTTTCGATTTCCTCGACGCTCATGGTCCGCACCCGGGCGGCCGCGAGTTCGATGGCCAGCGGCAGCCCGTCGAGTGTGGTGCACAGCCGGGCCACCACCTCGGGATCCAGCCGGACGGTCGGCCGCACCGCACGCGCTCTGGCCATGAACAGTTCGGTGGCGGGCGATCCGGCCGCGTCGATCGCCAAGGGCGCCAGCGGATAAACCGTTTCCGCGGTGATCGCCAGCGGCGCTCTGCTGGTGGTGAGGACACTGAGCTGGTCGCAGCTGCCGACTAGGTCGGCGACCACTTCGGCGACCGCGTCGATCAGGTGCTCGCAGTTGTCCAAGATCAAGAGCGTCGGGCGGGCGGCGAGCGCATCGCGCAGTCGGCGACCGGCATCGCTGTAGCCGGTGGAGCGCCGCCACGCCGTCTCCCGGACGATCTCGCCGAGACCGAGCGTGGTGCTGATCGCGGCCTCGATATCGGCGCGCGAATCGGCGTCGGCGGCCGTATCGGCCCGCACCGAGGCCAACTCGACCAGCACCACGGATTCGCTGTGCGCGACCCGTGCGCCCAATTCGTTGGCCACCCTGGTCTTTCCGGTGCCGCCTGGGCCGAGGACGGTGGTCACCCGGGAGCGGTGCAGCAGTTGCTCGAGCGCGTCCAGATCAGCGGCGCGTCCGAGCAGGGCATTGGGAGCCGCGCGCAGGCCGATCGCGGAGCGGGCACTCGGCGGCACGGCAGCGGCCGAATCCGAAACTCGTCCAATCGAATCCAGTGCCGTCGCATCCCGCCCTGCGGAATCCTGTGCGGCCGAATCCGCTACCGCGGCCGCTACCGTCCGATCAGCTGGTGTGACCGAATTCACGGCAGGCATCGGCTTCGGCACGACCCCACCATGATCGGTCCGCGAAGCGAATCCGGGCACCGGATCACCCCGCAGGATCACCGTATTCAGCTCGACCAGCGCCGGACCCGGATCCGCGCCGAGTTCTTCGACAAGTCGCCCACGGATCGATGCGAAGACATCGAGGGCTTCGTTGGGCCGACCGGCTGCGGCGAGCAAACGCATCAAGGTGGCGTGCGCGGCCTCGTCGAGCGGTTTGGCTGCCGCGGTGCGGCGGGTGATCGCCACCGCACCGTCGAGATCACCCCCGGCGACCCGGGCGGCGACCTCGATCGCCTCCAGTTCGGACCAGCGGTGTGCGGCCGCGGCGCGCAGCTCGTCAGCGAGGTCGCCCGCGGGTAGGTCGGCACCGGGCTCGCCGCGCCAGAGCGATCTGGCCTGCGTCAGCACCTCTAGACATCCGGCGTGGTCGCCGTCGGCCTGTTTGGCGCGGGCCGCGCGCACCAGGTCGTCCGCGAGGGTCAAATCGACCTGATCGGCGGTCAGCGTGAGACGGTAGCCCGCCGGACCGATCTCCAGCGCCGCATCCGGCAGCGCCGCGCGCAGTCGCGACACCTGGGTGTGCAGCGCGTTCATCGGCGCGCGCGGCGGCTGCTCACCCCACACCTCATCGATCAGCGCCTGGGCACTGCGGCTGCGGCCGGGACGCAGGGCCAGCGCGGCGAGCAGCAGTCGCGACCGTGCCCCGGGCAGCGCGGCGAGCGTGCCGTCTCGGCGTAGCGCGATTTCGCCCAGCAGGGCCACTACGACCGATTCGCCTGCGGGCGTCGTCAGGGTTTGACTTCGGCCGTTCGGGCCGCTCTGATCGGGAAACATTCCGTGGTTATCGTATGCGAGCCCCGGCGCGAGCGACGGGCCCGGAGGCGGTAGCGCAGCGTGACCACGGAGGGACCCGGGAGTGCCGCAATCGAATACTGCCTGCCAAGCTGACATGGTTTTTCGCCCCTGTTCGGACCGGTAGGTCGCCTACGCTGTGCGCATGGCTGAGTTCGAAATCGTTCGGCAGGCTGTCATCACGGCCGAGCCCGCGCGCATTCATGCGCTGATCGATAACTTCCACGAGTGGACCAAGTGGTCGCCATGGGAGGACGTCGATCCGCAACTGCAGCGGAAGTACTCCGGGCCGGACGCCGGAGTCGGCGCCCAGTACACCTGGGACGGCAACCGCAAGGCCGGTCGCGGCAGCATGGAGATCACCTCCAGCGACGACCGGGAAATCGGTATCCGGCTGGCCTTCGAGAAGCCGTTCAAGGCCACCAATAAGACGACCTTCGAGCTGAACCCGGTCTCGGCCCTCGAGGGAGAAGAACCCCGCACCGAGGTGGTCTGGCGGATGAGAGGCGAGCACAAGGGCCTGATGGGCGTGCTCGGGAAGGTGTTCCCGATCGACAATATGATCGGCAGGGACTTCGAAAAGGGCCTGGACCGACTGAAGACCGCCGCCGAAGCCGACTGAACCGCCCGAGCGGACCGAACCGCGGCCGCGCATTAGGCTGCGAACATGGCTACTGCAGCGCAATGGATCGAGGGCGCACGGCCCCGTACCCTGCCGAACGCGATCGCCCCTGTCCTCGCCGGAACCGGCGCCGCCGCCTCCATCGATGGCGCGGTGTGGTGGAAAGCGGTTCTCGCGCTGCTGGTTTCGCTGGCCCTGATCATCGGGGTGAATTACGCCAACGACTACTCCGACGGCATCCGCGGCACCGATGACGTGCGGGTCGGTCCGCTGCGGCTGGTCGGGCAGAAGCTCGCCTCGCCCACCGCGGTCAAGAATGCCGCGATCATCAGCCTGGCCATCGGCGCGGTCTTCGGGCTGGTGCTCGTCATCGCGACGGCGTGGTGGTTGTTGCTGGTCGGCCTGGCCTGCCTGGCCGGTGCCTGGTTCTACACCGGCGGCAGCAAGCCCTACGGCTACAGCGGGTTCGGTGAGCTCGCGGTCTTCGTCTTCTTCGGTCTGATCGGGGTGCTCGGCACCGAATTCGTGCAGGCCGAGCGGATCGAATGGGCGGGCCTGGTGCTGGCGATCGGGGTCGGGGCGTTCTCCAGCGCGGTGCTGGTCGCCAATAACCTGCGCGATATCCCGACCGATACCGAATCCGGAAAGGTCACGCTCGCGGTCAAACTCGGTGATCCGCGGACCCGGACGCTGCACTTGGCGCTGCTCGCCGTGCCGTTCATCGCGACGCTGCTGCTGGTCGTCCGCACGCCGTGGGCGCTGGTCGGACTGGTCGCCGTGCCGTTGGCGGTGCGCGCCAATGCACCGGTGCGCTCCGGTAAGGGTGGGCTGGAACTGATTCCAGCGCTCCGCGATTCGGGATTGGCGCTGTTGGCGTGGTCGGCGGTCACCGCGTTGGCGCTGGGTATCGCCGGTTAGTAGCGCGCGGGCGACCAGGACGGTCGCCCGCGCCGCAGCTTTTAGTCGTCGCCGTCCGGGACCAGGATGCCGAGGACCCAGTTGACCACCGCGACGATGATGCCGCCCCATACGGCGGCCCAGAAGCCGTCGACGCGCAGGCCGTAGTCGGTGGTTTCGCTGATCTTCGCCGTGATCCAGAGCATCAGCGCGTTGATCACCAGCAGGAACAGGCCGAGGGTCACGATGACCAGCGGTAGCGATAGAAGTTTCACAATCGGTTTGATCACCGCGTTCACCACGGTGAAGACCACTGCGACGACCAGGATGACAATGACCTTGCCGCCATTGCCCTTGTCCGCGGGACTGAGAATTTCGATCTTGTCGACCCAAGCGGCGGCCAGCCAGATGGCCACCGCGTTGATGATCAACCGAATCAGAAGCTGCATGCGCCAATGCTAGGCCCGACCGGCGGGCATGTGCTGCCACAAAACGTGAATCGAGCGGCGCGCACATGCCCGACCCCTCACGCGGCACGGTCGAGTAGCGCGTGCACCTTCGGCCGGAGCGCATCGATCGCTTCCGAACCGCCCAGGATGCGGGTGGTGGTCGCATTGGGCGCGCGCAGAATCCCGAGCAGCAGATGCCCGGATTCGATAGACCTGTCCTTACGGGCGAGCGCTTCCCGCAGTCCCAGCTCCAACACCTTCTTGGCATCCCTGGTAAACGGGATGTGGTGACCCCAGTTCCGATCGCGACCGTGGCCGAATCGGGACCGCTCCTCGGGCACGGCCCGCTCCAGCGCATCCTCGCCGAAGCTGGCCTCCAGGCTCTCGCGCACCGCATCCAGATCGATGCCGATCGAACGCAGCGCCTCGGCGTCCTCCGTACCGAGCGGCTGACCTTTGGCCTCTCGACCGAGGGATTTCAGCACCGCTCGGTGGGTGACCCCCGCCTCCTCGAGCAGTGTCTTCAATTCCGGCTCGCCCTGCGCCAACAGGCCGAGCAGGACATGCTCCACCTCGATCTTGGGTGCGCGCAGTTCGCGCGCGTCTTCCTGAGCGATGACGATCGCCGTCCGCGCCGACCTGCTGAACCGTTCGAACATCAGCGGTTCCCGCCTCTCCGGTTGTATTTCTGGTGGACCGCCTGCTTGCTGACCTCGAGCGCCTCCGCGATCGCCTGCCAGGACCAGCCCTTTTCGCGGGCATTGGTCACCTGGATCGCCTCCAGCCGTTCGAGCAGCCGACGCAGTGCGAGCACCGCGCGCAGCCCGACCTTGGGGTCCGGACTGCCCGCGGCGGCCGCCAGTGTGGTTGCTTCAGTCATGTCGTCAATTTTTATTGACGAACTCCGGTGTTGTCAACGAAAATTGACGAGGTTCGCCACAAAAAGAAACCCCGGCGCTGCGGCCGGGGTTGCGATATCGCGTGCTAGCCGGACCAGATTCCGGTCGCGGCGAACTTCTCCAGGATCGCGGCGGGTTCGGTGAGGTTCATGCCCTGCGCCTGGACCCAGGAGTCATCGAAATACGTTCCGGCATAACGATCTCCGCCGTCACAAAGCAGCGTGACGACACTGCCCGAACGTCCGGCGGAGATCATTTCGGCGATGAGCGCGAACGCACCCCACAGATTCGTTCCAGTGGAACCGCCCACGCGGCGGCCGATTACCCGGCTCGCGAGCCGGGCGGTGGCGATCGATGCGACGTCGGGCACCTCGATCATCCGATCCACCACCTGACCGATGAACGACGGCTCGACCCGCGGTCGGCCGATTCCCTCTATGCGCGAAGGCATTCCGGTCTGATATCCGGCATCGGCGGTTTCGTAGCCGCCGTAGAATGCGGAGTTCTCCGGGTCGACCACGGCCAGTTTCGATGGGTAGCGGTGGTAGCGGATATAGCGGCCGATAGTGGCGCTGGTGCCGCCGGTGCCCGCACCGACCACGATCCAGTCCGGCACCGGATGCGCCTCCAATTCCATTTGCTGGAAGATGGATTCGGCGATGTTGTTATTGCCACGCCAGTCGGTGGCCCGCTCGGCGTGGGTGAACTGATCCATGAAGTGGCCGCCGCATTCGGCGGCCAGCCGCGCCGCCTCGGTGTACATATCCGGTGCACGCTGCACGAAATGACAACGGCCGCCCTGGGCTTCGATCAACTCGATCTTCTGCGGCGAGGTGCTCGCGGGCATCACCGCGACGAAATCCAGGCCGAGCAATTTGGCGAAATACGCCTCGCTGACCGCGGTCGAACCGGATGACGCCTCGACCACCGTGGTGCCCTCGGTGACCCAGCCGTTGCAGATCGCGTACAGGAACAGCGACCGCGCCAGCCGGTGCTTGAGGCTGCCGGTGATGTGGGTCGACTCGTCCTTCAGATACAGCTGGACCTGCCAGGCGGCGGACAGCGGGTACCGGATCAGATGGGTGTCGGCGCTGCGCTGGGTGTCGGCCTCGATAAGCCGCACGGCATTGTCGACCCAGGCTCGTGGCGTACTGCGATCGCAGTACTTCACGAGGCCGCACCGGTCGGGTCGTCGTCACCACGCAGCCGGGCGCGCAGCTGCGCCTTGTCCTGGCGACGCTTCGCATCGACGACCGCGATGTCCTCGTTGACCCGAGCGCGCAATTTCTTGAACAGCGTCAGCGACAGCGGCATCGCGATGATCAACGCGAACAGCGCGGCGACCAACCACGGGACATCCACCGAGACGAGCCGGGCGACGCCGATGATCGCGGCGGCGATGACAACGACCAGCGCCAGCCTGGCGAGCGTGTACAGCGCCAGATTGCGGGCCAGCCGCGCGCCGACGCCAGCGGTTTGCTGTGCGGGTTCACCCTTCGGTGGCGTTGCGTCACTCACGTCGTCCAGCCTATGCGAAGCGATGGCTCGCCCTCGGCGATACCTCCGGTCGAGCAAAGCGGTAGCCTCGCCTGCACTCGGCCAACCGCAAGAGACCAGCGGCGGACTACGTCCGACCGCACCTGACCAGGGCTCATATCCGTTTTGTCTATTACTTCCCCTTTACCAACTGTAGGTGGTTCGAGTACCTAGGGGTTGCAGTGCAACGATGACGCCATCTGATGAGGGAACTGTCGAGAACGGAGAGGTTTGCTATGACTGCGATCACCGTCGGCGGCCAGGACACCCTGCTGACACCGGGCCAAGTCGCCGCCATGTTCCACGTCGATCCGAAGACCGTTACCCGCTGGGCCCACGCCGGGCGCCTGGGATCACTGCGCACACCGGGCGGGCATCGCCGGTTCCGCGAATCCGAGGTACTTCAGCTGCTCCAGTCCCTCACCACCGAGGCCACCGCACGCTGAGCCTGGTCCGCGGGCCTGTAGCTGTGAGTTCGATCTTCCTGTCTAGGGGCCCGCACCCACCAATTTCGTGTCTGCGGTGTTCGAAGGCTACGCACGCGACTACCCTCGTTAGCAGGAGGTGAGCGACGTGACGTACCTGTTGGCACTCATCGCAGTTGTGGCAGTCGCGGTGTTGTGCTGGAAGGCGTTCGGCCCCGAGAAGACAGCCGGACCGCCCACGCGTTCGCCGCAGCGCAAGCGCATCATGGGGCCCGACGACGACCCCGAATTCCTGTGGCGCCTTTCGCGCCAGCATCGCGATGGTGACGGGTCTACCGAGCGCTGATCGTTCGCTCGCACCGGGAGGTTTCCGGGAGCCCGCTATCGCGCGAGCGTATTTACCGCGGATTATTTGCTGCACCGATGATCAATTGCGCCTAGACGTGCAATCAACCGGCGCGCATGCCATGAGTAGGCCTAGGCCCGGCCGATCGCCGAACTATGCCTTCCGGCCGCGCCGAACAGGAAGTCGCCGCATTGGATACCAGGCGGGCATAGACAACGGATATCGAATCTCGTCGGCTACCGGTCGGCGCACGGGCGTTGCCTCAGCCCGCGAACCGAGTTCGGCGATCACATGCGACAACGATCGCTCACGGGCACCGGAGGTCGCGCCTCAGCGCTTCCCGGGATCCCGAAGCGAAGTCGGCCTCGACCTTCGCGTCGATCCATGATCGCCCGACCACGGGTGGCAACCAAGCGCGACCCTGCGCTTCACTCCGGTCGGCCGAATCCCCACTCGCGCACAGTGGCTTTCACGCGTCCCTGGCGACTACTTCGCACAAGGTGGAGCCGGTGCGAAGTAGTCGCCAGTGATGCGAGAGCTCAAACGATCACGGCTCGCCGTTGATGACGGCCATGAGGGCGTCCATGAACGACTGGCCGCCCATGATGTAGCCGCCGGCGATCGCGCCGATTACCGCGCCGATTGGGCCGGTGATGATGCTGAAGAAAAAGACGCCGACGATGGCGCCGATGATGAGGCCGAGGACGCCGCCGAGGACCACGCCGACGATGTTCTTGTTGATTTCGTCGGTCAGGCGGGCCATGGAATTGACCGGCTGCATCTCGCCGATGTTCTTGGCGCTCAATTTCGGTGTGAGAGCGAGGGTTCGGCCGTTATCGGAGATCGTCTGGTCGACCGCGACCTTCGTGCCGGAGAGCTCGTAGGTCAAGGGGACTTCCGTCACCACGGCACCGGCATCAGACTTCAGCAAGACCTTGGTGCCGTTGTCGGCGAGTTCGAACTTGCCGCTGTCGACCTCGGTGGTGAGAACGCGATCCCGGTGCCCATCCGAGATTTCGGAAGCCACTGTGTGGTAACCGATTCCCTGCTCGACGCCGGAGGCCGACACCTCTTTGGCAACTTCCGCTGGCTTCGCATTCGCGGTTCCCGCCGCGATTCCCACGGCGGCGATGGACACGAGAGTGACGGCGAACGTGCCGAACTTCATCAAGGTTTCCTTCTGACAAGCACCGGCCCCGGTAGCCGGTTGACGCGTCTAGCGCCACGTAGCTTGTTGCCCCGCACGGCATTTGGGAAACCCTAAACGACCATCGTTATTCGATTGTTACTCCCACATCCGACCTGTGGTCATTTCACACAAGTATCCTTTTTATCCTCGAAAATCGGTGACTCGACGCGCACACACCGGATGGTGTAGGCATGACGTGATCTCTCACCATTGCAACTTTCAACTTCGTATCTCGGCGCGCGAGTTCGAACAGCCCTGGAGGACGTCACAGGTGTCGCGTCAACGTGTCCGTGCGGGTCTCACCTTGACGGTCTTCATAGCTGTAACCGCGCTGGCCGCAGCCGTAGTGGCGGTGGCGGCGATGTCGCTCAGCAACGACAAATCCACCACGAGCAGCCCATCGCCCGCGGCCCAGAACGATGCCGCGCCGACCACCGCGTCGGAACCGTCGTTCCCCGAGCTGCCGCTGACCACCCCTGAGGCCCCGCCGACCACCTCCGCCATCCGCAGCACCTTCGACAAGATCGCGGGCGGCCTGAAGGTCGATGTCGGTGACTGCGTCGAAATCGGCGGCAGCGGCGACAATCCCACCCTCGGCAAGGCCACCTGCGGCAGCGCGACCTCCAACTACAAGGTCATCGACAAGGCGCCCGAGAACGCCGCCTGCCCAGCCGACGCCGACCGCTCACTCAACGACACCCTGCACGGCATCAACCGCGCCGCCCTCTGCATGGACATCGACTGGGTAATCGGCGGCTGCATGGACCCGAACAAAGACGGCCCCAAACGCCTCGACTGCAACACCAAGGGCGTCCCCAACGCCGTCCGCGTCATGGACGTCAAACTGAACACCACAAACGTGAACGTCTGCTCCTCCAGCGACCGCGGAATCGTCTACCAGCAACGCCAATTCGTAGTCTGCGTCCACCGCTTGTAAGTCGCACTGTTCGGCCATCGAGAGCCGAGGGTCCCTGGTCGGATCAGAAGGTGAACTGGGTGCCGTACGCGGAGGTCTGCACCGTCTCCAGCGCGGTGCTCACCGTGGCGGTGACGAAGGGGACGGCCGATACCGGTGAGGCGCACTGGCCGACGTTCAACGCGGCGTTGTTGAAAATGAAGTGGTACGGGAACACGGTCTTGTTGTCCAGGTTGGTCGTCACTGTCGTGACGGTCGTGATCTGGCCCGGCGCCAACGTGGCTTCCAGGACCTCTGTCAAACCCAGGGTGCCGCCGACGGTCGGTCCGAGGCTCGCGCTGGGGGCACTCGGTGTCGTGGTCTCGACGCTCGGGGTCGTGGTCTCGACGCTCGGTGTCGTGGTCTCGACGCTGGGGGACGTAGTGGCGGCACTCTGAGAGGTGGGCACGGCACTCTGAGAGGTCGCCGCAGCACTCTGAGAGGTCGGCGCGGCACTCTGAGAGGTCGCCGCAGCACTCTGAGAGGTCGCCGCAGCACTCTGAGAGGTCGCCGCAGCACTCTGAGAGGTCGCCGCAGCACTCTGAGAGGTGGGCGCGGCAATGTGAGAGGTGGGCGCGGGACTCCGGGAGGTCGTCACGGCGCTCCGGGAGGTGGTGCTGGCGGGCTGCGGTGTGGACACCGGCTTCACTGCCGTACTCGGCAGTCTGGCGGCAGCGTTCGACTGGCTGAATTCGGGGGAAATACTCGCCAACAGCCCTTGATTCGGATCGATTCCGACGGTGAAGCCGTTGTCCAGCGTGAGCGCGCAGCCGAGGAGGAACCCCGCGACGGCCTGGCCGGACACTATTCCATCGCCCTCCACGTTCAGCGAGTAATTGCCGGATAGCTGCGCGGCATGCGCGAACGTCATGAGGAAGTTCGGCATCCGGTCGCCCGGTGGGTCAACTCTGACGTTCTCCACCGATGTCGTCACATGAATCCCGGCACCGGATACGTCAGCACCGGGCGGTTGGGCTCGGCTCGGCTCGGCGCCGGGCCACACGAACACAGCCACGACGGCGGCGACCACACCGGTCGCGATAACGACGAATCGAGGGCGCATATCTGATCCCGTTTCGAATCGGATGTACATCAGCGGCGGCGAAATCGCATGAACAGACCCACATAGCTAATATTTGGCAAGCATAAGTGGGATATCGGCCCGGCTCGTTCAGGCTGCGGGGCGTGTCGCGCACCGCCCCATTTCCGCTGGTAAAACCCTCTAGTTCAGCCCGGCGTACGAGTGCAGTCCACTGATCACGATGTTGATGATGAACAGGTTGAAGAGCATCGCTACGAACCCGGCGATGTTGATATACGCGGCCTTGGTGTCGCGCCAACCCGAGGTTGCGCGGGCGTGGAGGTAGGCGGCGTACAGGACCCAGGCGATGAAGGAGCAGGTTTCCTTCGGGTCCCAGCCCCAGAAGCGGCCCCAGGCGGCTTCGGCCCAGATGGCGCCGAGGATTACTCCGGCGCCGAAGAGGGGGAAGCCGATGATGGTGGTTTTGTAGGCCAGTCGGTCCAGAGTGCGGGCGTCGGGGAGGCGGCGGGCGATGGTGCCGAGGATATTGTCGGATTCGGCGCCTTCGGGCTGACGCAGGCGGTAGAGGAACAGCAGGCTGGCTATGCCGGAGACCAGGAAGACGCCGCTGCCGATGCTGACGATGGTGACGTGGATGGGCAGCCAGAACGACTTCAGTGCGGGCACAACGGGTGCCGCGTCGGCGTAGAGCAAGGTGCCGGCCAGGAACAGCAGGATCAGGATCGGGACGAGCAGGAAGACCCACATCGAGCGGTAGCGCTGTTCACGCAGGAACACCATGCCGACCACGGCGGCCGCGGCGGTCGCCATGGTGACGAATTCGTACATGTTGCCGAGCGGGAAGCGGTGGGTTGCGAAGCCGCGCAACACGATCGAGGTCACGTGCAGCGCGATGGCGACGAACAGCACGGAGAACGCCATATTGCCTGCGCGTTCGGCGAACGGCTTGGCCTGCGGCGTCTCGACCCGGCCGGGCCCGGCGGGACGATCGGAACCACCGCCGGCGGTTACCAGTTCACGCGCGACGACCTTCTGCGTCCGCGCCGCCGCGTACTGCACGATCAGCAGCACCAGCACCAGCGCGTACACGACGATCGCCGATTTGAAGGCGAGGTCGCTGTACTGGGCGATGGTCTCGTCGATCGGCATGGTCACTCTCCCGTGGCGGATCGGTCATCGAGCAGGCGCTTGCGCAGACGATCGAATTCGCTGCCCCAGCCCGCCTGATCGGTTCTGGCGAGCCCGCCCATCTCTACTACGGTGCGTCGTTTGTCAACGGTACCCGCTTCGTCATCGGCCGGGTACCCGCGGATCCAAATGCGTCGCCGCTTGACCAGCAGCGACACCAGCAGTCCGGCCATCATGGCAAGCGCGCTCACCAGCACCCACTGCTGCGCCGGATCGTGGGATACCTGCAGATTCACGAATTCCTGTGCACCGTCGAAAGTGACCTTGGTGCCATTGGGCAAAGTCGACGACTCGCCGGGACGCAGGTTGACCCTGGCTTCCTTGGTCAGTCGCCCCTGCTTCACCTGCTCGGGATCCAGCGCGAACAGCGACTGCGGCTTACCGGTATCGAGGCCGGTATCGCCGCGATAGATGTCCACCGCGACGGCCGGATCGTTCATGGTCGGGAACGAGGAGGTCAGCAGACTGCCGTGCAGTAGCGCGGTCGGCGCGAAAAGACCCTCGATGGCGATCTGGTTCTTGCGGCGCTCCTCGTCGGTGGCGTACATGCCGCCGGGCGGATCGATCCGCAGCACACCGCTGGACAGGAAGGTCTGCGCATTGTCGGGCCGCCACTGGATGGTCTCGGTTCGGGTCTGGCCGTTCGGGAAGGTGACCGTGAACGTCGGCGCGTAACCGTGGCCCTGCAGATACAGCCGGTCCCCCGAGACGCGCAGCGGATGGTTCACCTGGATCTGCGCATCACGCCAGGTGTCGCTCTGCAGATCGCCACCGGCCTGATATTCGATATGCGAGGTGAACATCTCGGCCTGACCGTTCTGCAGGTAATCGGCCTTGAAGTCCTTGACCCGCACGCACAATGGCGCCATACCGGTGCCGTCGTTGATATTGCCCGCCTTGAACGAGTCGAAGACGGCGGGCGAGGTGGTGCAGAAGCCGGGCCCGTTGTTCGCTATGACGATCACGCTGCCCTCGTAACCGAACAGCTTGCCGACCGCGATCGCGACGAGCAGCCCGACCAGGGCCAGGTGGAACACGAGGTTGCCGAGTTCGCGGGTGTACCCCTTCTCCGCGGAGAGGGTGATCTCCCCTTCACGAGTACCGTCGCGCACCTCGGTCCGCCAACCGCGCAACTCTTTTCGAGCGTGCTCGAGCGCGGCGTCCGGGGTGCCATCGATCGTTTCGGAATAATGGTGCGGCAGCCGCGACAGGTTGCGCGGCACCCGGACCGGTGGCGTACGCAGCGCGCGATAGTGATCCAGGCACCGCGGCAGAATGCAGCCGACGAGCGAGATGAACAGCAGCGCATAGATTGCCGTGAACCAGAAGCTGGAGAACACGTCGAACAGCTGGAACCGGTCCATCCACGGTCCGAGCGTCGGGCGGTCGGCGATGTACTGGTCGACCTTGCCCTCGTTGAGATTTCGCTGCGGCAGCAGTGCACCCGGAATCGCGCCCAGGGCCAGCAGGAACAGCAATACCAGCGCGGTGCGCATACTGGTGAGCCCGCGCCAGGCATTGCGCACGAGCGCCCAGGCACGCCCGACCGGGGACTGCTTCGGCGGCGTCACCGGCGCCTCGGGTCTGTCGATCACGGTCATATCGGCAGCGTCACCTCGGAAACGAACCCATCGCGAACCCAGGCGACGAACTGATCCCACGCCCCCGTGACCAGCGCGATCCCGACCGCGACGAGCAATATGCCCCCGATGATCTGAATGGTGCGCGAATTGCGCCGCAGCCAACCGACCCCGCGCAACGCACTCGCCGACCCGAAGGCCAGGATCACGAACGGCAGTCCGAGGCCGAGGCAATAGGCGACGATCAGCGCGACGCCGCGCACGGCCGTCGTGCCCTCGGTCCCCGCCGAAACCGCCATCACCCCGGACAGCGTCGGCCCGAGGCACGGCGTCCAACCCAGCGCGAAGACCGCACCGAGCAGCGGAGCGCCCAGAATACCGGTGAGCCTGCGCGGCTCCATCCGCGTATCGCGCTGCAACGCGGGGACCAGGCCGATGAACACCAGACCCATCAGGATGGTGACCACACCGCCGACCCGTTGCAGCAGTTCACGATTCACGTTCAGGGTCTGGATGACGCCGAAAACCGTTGCGGTGGCGAGCACGAACACCACGGTGAAGCCCGCGACGAACAAACCGGCCGCACCGGCCACTCGGATCCGACCCGTACGTGCCGCAGCCCGATCGACCGAAACCGCTGTGCTGCCAAGGCTTTTGGCCTGCGTTGCGGTGGCGGGCGGCGCCTCGGCGCCGACCAGCCCGGCCAGATAGGACAGGTAACCCGGCACCAGCGGCACCACACACGGCGAGGCGAACGAGACCAGTCCGGCCAGTACGCATGCGCCGAGCGCCAATAACAGCGGCCCCGTCGCCGCCGTCTGCTGGAACGAATCACCTACTGCGGCAAGCACCATCAGTCGGTCTCCACCGGGGGTCGATCAGCTCGCTCGGGCACCGGCGCGGCCTCCGGCGCGAAGTCCATCATGGAATCGGCTGCGGCGCTGCGTGGCACGGCGGCAACGCCGACCCACCGGTCATCGACCGTCCAGACACCGCGAACGAGACGGGCGGCCTGCCGCGGGCGACAGGCACGCGGGCTACGAGTACGGCGATCGCGATTCACGATTGCACCTTTCCTACCGCTCGCTATCGAGCGGGACGCAATTACGACATGGGCCGAACGGCTTGGGCGGGGTCACTGCGAACCTTCCGCGGCAATGCGTTCGACAACTGGTTGGAGGTCTTCCGCCAAGAGCGAGCGGAGGAAGACAGCGGCGACCCGATGCTGCCGATCCAGCACCAGCGTGGTGGGAATGACACTGGTCGGGAAGTTGCCGCCGAGCGCGAGCAGGGTGCGCATGGACGGGTCGTAGACGGACGGATAACCGACCTTGTTGTCGACGACGAAGTCCTGCGCCTTGTCCTGCTGAAAATCGCGGACATTGATGCCGAGAAAGACGACGCCCCTGTCCTTGGTTGCCTCGTAGACCCTTTCGAGAGCGGGCGCTTCGGCGCGGCACGGCCCGCACCACTGCCCCCACAGATTGAGCACGACCACCTTGTCCGGGAAGTCGGCGACCGAGGTGGTCTTGCCCGAGGTCATCAGATCCGGCCCGGCGAGCTTGCCGATGGTGCCACGCGCGGCGGGCG
This sequence comes from Nocardia pseudovaccinii NBRC 100343, assembly GCF_001613225.1. GTDB lineage: Bacteria > Actinomycetota > Actinomycetes > Mycobacteriales > Mycobacteriaceae > Nocardia > Nocardia pseudovaccinii. The sequence goes on along the minus strand of NZ_BDBY01000255.1, from coordinate 5,258 downwards.
GATCGTAGAAAATATCGGTTTTGCCACCGGGCGAGACGAATTCGAACGTACCGCCGGAGGCCACCGCATCCTTCCCGGTCGAACAACCCACGAGCGCGGCCACCAGGGCCACGCACGCGAGCAGCACCGACGTGAAACGCCGGGCCGACGGCCGGGAAGAAGTTCTCATGCGCCGTGCACCGTGGGATCCGAACCGCCTGCGGGCTCGGAGTAGACGATGTCGACGAGGGTGTCGCCCTGGTAGACCAGCGAGGTCAGTGAGGCGAGCGAGCACTGCCGATGCCGCGGATCGTGCCAGAGCCGCTGGCCCTGCAGGAACCGCCGCAGCGTCCAGACCGGCAGCTGATGCGAGACCAGCACCGCCTCGTGTCCGGCCGCCTCGACCCTGGCCTTATTGACCGCGGCCAGCATGCGGTGCGCGATCTGCAGATACGGCTCGCCCCAGGACGGGGTGAACGGATCGCGCAGCTTCCACCAGTGCCTCGGCTTGCGCAGCGCACCGTCGCCGACCGAAACCCGCAGGCCCTCGAAGGTATTACCGGCCTCGATCAGGTTCTCGTCGGAGCGCACCAGCAGCCCGTGCTGACGCGCGATCGGCTCGGCGGTCTCCTGCGCACGCTGCAGCGGCGAGGCGATAACCACCGCGACGTCGTGGTCGGCCAGCGACCGCGCCACCGCACCGGCCTGCGCGCGACCGGTCACCGACAGGCTGAATCCGGGCAGGCGACCGTAGAGAATGCCCTTCGGGTTGTGTACCTCGCCGTGCCGCAGCACGTGCACGATGGTCTCGACGGTGTCGTCCTCGACCGCGCCGACCGGCGCAGCGGCATCGGACTCGTCGGCGAGGGCGGCCGTTTCCGCGCTGTCGACAGAGGTATCTGGTAGTTCGCGCATTTCTGAATCTGACTGGTCGGAACTCACGCGCGGGATCCTTCGGGGGTGGCGGCCGCGGCCGCATGTGCGGCGGCGGGCAGGGCGGCGGCGATACGGTCGAATGCGTCCTCGTCGAGCGCCGCGGAGACGAACCATGCTTCGAACGCGCTCGGCGGCGCGTACACACCGCCGTCGAGCAGTGCGTGGAAGAAAGCGGGGAAACGCCAGGTCTGGCTGGCTTTAGCGGCGGCGTAGTCGGTGACCGGACGGTCGGCGAAGAACACGCTCACCATATTGCCCGCGAACTGGACCTGATGCTCGACCCCCGCGGCACCGAGCGCCTCGGTGAACAAGCCGCCCAGCCGCTCGGCATTGCGATCGAGTGCGGAGTACACCGCGTCATCGGCCGCGCGGAGCGAGGCGAGGCCGGCGGCGACGGCGACCGGGTTCCCGGAAAGGGTGCCCGCCTGATAAACCGGGCCAAGCGGCGCAAGGTGATTCATGATCTCGGCGCGACCGCCGAACGCGGCGGCAGGCAGCCCACCGCTCATCACCTTGCCGAAGGTATAGAGGTCACCGGCGACACCGTCGCGGCCGAACCAGCCGGACCGGCTCACCCGGAATCCGGTCATCACCTCGTCCATGATCAGCAGCGCGCCGTCGTCGGCGGTCAGCTTGCGCAGCCCCTCGTTGAAACCGGGCAGCGGTGCGACCGCACCCATATTGCCCGCGGCCGCCTCGGTGATCACACACGCGATTTCACCCGGATGCGCGGCGAACGCGGCGGCAACGGCCTCGATGTCGTTGTACGGCAGCACGATGGTGTCGCCCGCCTGCGCGCCGGTGACACCGGGCGAGGTCGGCAGGCCGAGGGTCGCGACACCGGATCCGGCGTCGGCAAGCAGTGCGTCCACATGGCCGTGGTAGCAACCCGAAAATTTGATGATCTTGGCGCGACCGGTGTAGCCGCGGGCCAGCCGGACCGCGCTCATGGTGGCCTCGGTGCCGGAGTTGACCAGGCGGACCCGGTCCACCGGCGCCACCCGCTCGGCGATCAGCTCGGCGAGTTCGATCTCGGCCTCGGTCGGCGCGCCGAAAGACAGTCCGCCGACGGCCGCGCGCCGCACCGCCTCGACCACCTCGGGATGCGCGTGGCCGAGAATCATCGGACCCCAGGAACACACCAGGTCGACATACTCGTTGCCGTCGACATCGATGAGTGTGCAGCCCTTGGCCGATGCGATGAATCGCGGTGTACCACCGACGGACTTGAAAGCCCGCACCGGCGAATTCACACCACCCGGAATCACCGAAGCGGCCCGGTCGAAGAGCTGAGCCGAGACCGGCACCGATGCCCTGGTCACGCGCGGAGAAGAACTCACGACGTCCAGTGTCTCAGCCCGATTGGAAGGAGTCGACGACAGGGTGTAGTCGAGTGACGCAGACCGCACGCACCGCAGTCGGTTCTGCGCAACACGCCGATCATGGTTGCGGCCGATATCGGTCGCCGACCGATTACCGATGCGTAATCTCGGTGGGTCGTCGCACCATCTACCCGATCGGGAGGGTCCAATGCGGTTCGCCGTCATCAGCGCCACGATCTTCGCCGCGCTCGCCGCCGCCGTCACCGTCGGCACCGGGACCGCGGCCGCCGCGGATCCGGTCAGCCAGCCCGACCGGATCGGGCTGCATCTGGATCACGCGGAGACCACGGCCCTCGGCGACGGACCACTGCCCGCATTGGTCACCATGGTGGTGCCGCTCAACCGGATCGGCGCCGGATTGAAGAGTGACACCGAGATCTACCGCGACGAGAACGGCGGAGTGCATGCCTCATTGCGCCAGGTCATCATGGAGGCGGCCAGGCATCCGGACGGCACCGTCACCGTGTACCTCAACGCGCCGGGCACCAGGGACGGCCGCACGCTCGACATCTATCAGAGTTGGGACTAGAGGGGCGGCAGCCCGGCGAGGGCGAGCGAACTCAGGTGTACATGCACGGCGCCGAGGCCGAGATGGTGTGCAGCTGGCACATGAAGTTGTTGTACACACCGGCCGAACCCGAATCGGGCACGAAGATCGGCGCGGGCTGGGCTACCTCGGTCTGAGTGTCGGTCTGGGCAGTGGGCTCCAGCGGCAGTCCCGGCGCGGCCCATGCGGGCGCCGCACCGATCGCGGCCGCCACGACGACCGCCGCGCACACTTTCCCAACAAAACGAATCACAAGCATTTCTCCCAGTCGACACAATTCGGATACCGGCCGAAAGCATAACGGCCACAACAGTATTCACTGAATGCCGACCGTTGCACCTCGCGGCGCGGCACTTGCACGGTAGTGCAGTCGCGACCGATGCGCCAGGGCACGTCTCGGATCGCCGGTGCGCCCAGGCTTCCGCGCTACGAAGTAACGCCCAAGCAGAGCCCGACGAAACCGGTTGTCAGCAGACAGGCCAACGGAACCGGCAGCAGATTCAGTAGCGAAAACGATGGGATTGTCGGCATCATGCCTGCGATGTTCCCGCGAAATTCGCGAACAAACGGTGCGGCTATGCGGATCGCCGGTGATTGCCCTGGTTCAGCGCGAACGCGCGGCACGCACCGTGCGCGCGACGGCATCGATCGCGAGCACGCCAGCCACCATGACCAGAAAAGCGGCGAGCACCAACCACGGAGCGCTGTAGCGGGTGGAATCGAAGCCGGGCACGTCACCCGACGGCGCGAAGGTGGTGGTGATCAGCCCGTTGCGCCAACTCACCACCGCGAGAACCGCGCACCCCAGCGCGAGCGTCAACTCGACCAATGCCGGAAGCATCCGGTCACCGAGCGCAATCAAGCGCGTCAACGATCCGCTCCGTTCTCGCTGTCTTCGGATTCCTCGGTCCGCGTGGGCAGGTCGGCATCGGTCTTGCCGAGCGCTTCGGTCAGCGCGGCCCGCAGTCCGCGGTGATCCTTCGCCCACGCCTGCACCAGTTCACCACCGACGAGCCGCAGCCCGATGCCCTTGCGCCGACGTGGCACCCCGCTCAATTCGCCGAGCGAGCGCGCTGATTCCCAATCCTCATCGTCCCAGGAGTCCTCGTCCCGCTCGGGCAGCACCGCGGCGATGGACGCCAGCGACAGGGTCTCGGTGCCCTCACGCAGCGTACCGGGGGTCAGCTCGACGCTCACATGCCGCTGCCCCGCGATCACCTGCAGCACAACGAAACCCGCGATCAGCGCGGCACAGAAAATGAGAGCGAACCAGTGCACCTGATCGGCGGTCACCAATTCCAGAATCAGCACGATCAGACACAGCAACGGCCCGTATGCCACCGAACGCCAGCGCGCGCCCGGTTCGGCGAACAGGATGGTCGCGCCATCCGCGGAATCCGTCACACCATGCTCCCGGCCGCTGGCGACTGCTTGCACGTCGCTCGAAAAGGCCAGCCGAGCACGGCGACCGGAATCGACATCCGGTCCCGGATCAGCCGACCGCGCCGGGCAGGATCAGCAGCGCGACAGTGACCAACGCGAACAGGACCAGCAGGCTCAGTACAAGCAGATCTCGTCGAATGCTCTGCGGCTGTTGGATCACCACTCGCATCGATGCCTCCGATCTCCCGGAGCCATCTGGTCGACGTACTTACAAAACGTAAGACAACGTGTAACAAATGACTTCCGGTTCCCATGTCCTCTGTGACAACCCTCACGATACATGCTGCCGATTTCTTGACAAACTCGCGGACGGCTCCAGCCTTCGTTCACCTGCGATTCATCTGGAAGTACACGGTCGAGTCCGGACGGTGACTCAGATACACCGCACCCGCCGCCAGCACGCCCTGCACGATCGCCGCCGCACCCGCTACCAGCGAGGCCGCTCCGGTCACCGCTTCCAGCGCGAACAGTGTGCCGATCGCGACCAGCACCAACCAGACGCCAACGGCAGTCAAAAGCGTCCGCGCCCACAGCTTTCCGCGCACGAACTGGTGCACGAACAGCAAGGCGAACGCGGCCAGCGCCAACCCGATCACCACAGCGACAACGAAGGCCAACGAGACCATCAGTTCCGCATTGGCCATCGTGAAATTCGGATCTCCGACATGCACCTGGTCGAACATCTTCTGCGCGAAATCCTTGCGCTGCTGAAACGCCGCGACAACCGAGCCGAGCATCTGCAGAATGCCGAATCCGATTACGCCCCACCATAATTGCCGCGCCGTCCGAATATCCTCCGGCGGTTCCGGCCGCGGCTGCGGCGGCCCGACAACAGGCCCGCGCGGGTACGCGCCCGGTGGATACATCCCAGGCGGATACGGCATCGGCGGATACGGTCCCGGCGGAATCGCGCCCTGCGGATACGGTCCGGGCGGATGCGCTGCCGTCGGACCCGAGCCGTGCGCATGCGC
>NZ_BDBY01000254.1 GCF_001613225.1 Nocardia pseudovaccinii NBRC 100343 | reverse complement strand
GAGCCGGGCGGATGCGCGGCCGCTGCACCAGGGCCGTCGGTATGCGCTCCCCCGGGACCCGAGCCGTGCGCATGCGCGCCCGCCGCAGTTGCGCCGTGCGGATTCGAATCAGCCGTCTCGGGCGCCTCGGCTCCCCGCGGCCACGCCCGGGCCGACTCAGGGCCCTCCAACCCAGGCGGATACGCCTCGGTTGGATGTGTGCCCTCCGGCAGTGATGCGGGATTCGGTCCGGCAGTATCCGACCCTTGCGGATTCGAACCGGGCGACTTGGTCCCATCCGACTCGCGATCCGGCGACTTCGAACCCTCCGGCTCGGAGGATGACTGCGCTGTGGGCGATTCCAGGCTGACCGATTCCGACTCGACCGACTTCGGACCGCCGGACTCCGAACCCGGCGCCTCGGGTCTGGGCGGATTCGTCACGACAGCCAGTGCGCGGCCTCGGTCGCCCAGTAGGTGAGCACCATATCCGCACCGGCCCGGCGGATGCCGATCAGCGATTCCAGGATGGCGGCGCGGCGGTCGATCCAGCCGCGCTGGGCGGCGGCGGTGATCATCGCGTATTCGCCCGAGATCTGATATGCGGCCACCGGCACCGTCGATTGGTCGGCGACATCGCGCAGGATGTCCAGATACGACATGGCGGGCTTGACCATCACGATGTCCGCGCCCTCGGCCAGATCCAGTTGCAGTTCCCGGATCGCCTCGCGACGGTTCGCCGGATCCTGCTGGTAACTGCGCCGATCCCCTTCCAGCGAGGAGGCGACCGCCTCGCGGAACGGACCGTAGAACGCCGAGGCGTACTTCGCCGCGTAGGCGAGGATGCCGGTATCGGTGCGCCCGACCGCGTCCAGGCCGCGCCGGATCGCGCCGACCTGACCGTCCATCATGCCGCTGGTACCGAGCAGATCCGCACCGGCTTCGGCCTGCGCGAGCGCCATCTCCACGTAGCGGTGCAGGGTGGCGTCGTTATCGACGGCACCGTCCGCGGACAGCACGCCGCAGTGCCCGTGATCGGTGAATTCGTCGAGACAGGTATCCGCCATGACCACCGTCGAATCGCCGACCTCGTCGGCGAGCGCGCGCAGCCCACGGTTGAGAATGCCGTCGGGATCGCTGGCCTTGCTGCCGGTGGCGTCCTTGTCCTCGGGCCGCGGCACACCGAAGAGCATGAGCCCGCCCACACCCGCGGTGACCGCCTCGACCGCCGCCTTGCGCAGCGAATCCATCGAATGCTGCAGCACGCCCGGCATGGAGCCGATCTCGCGCGGCTCGTCCAGTCCGTCGGCGACGAACATCGGCAGCACCAATTGCCGTGGCTCGAGAGTTGTTTCGGCCACGAGACGACGCAGGGCGGGGGTACGGCGCAACCGCCGCGGGCGGTCCAATCCGGTCATAACCGCACGATACGCCCGGCCCGAATACGAGTCGCAAGCGGCGGGTACGCCAGTGGATCAGGGGCCCGTCGTCCCAGTTGAGGATGTCTCGAGGATTCGATAAGCCCGCTGCGCGACACTGCGGGCCACCCGGCGGTCGCCGGGGATTTACCAGCGCTCGAAGGGCTCGGTGCGGGGGCGGATGATGGTGGGGAATGGCCGGTCGTGTTCTAGGAGTACGCGATGACAGAATTCGCGACACCGCCGCCGCGACGCACCGATTGGGCCGGTCTGCGGCGACTGGCGCGCGGCGGAGATCCGGGTGTGATCGTGCGGTTGGCGCAGCGGTTATCCGAGGCGGTGAGACGACGGAGGCCGAGCAATGGTTCCGCCGTGCCGCCGCTCTAGGCAGCGGACCGGCCATGGCAGGGCTCGGCGCATTGCTCGCGGCCGATGGTCGGATCTCGGATGCGATTCGGTGGCTCGAGTTCGCGATCGCGGCGGGTTGTCCGGGGGCGGATCAGCAGTTGGGCACGTTGTATCTGGAGCGCGGCAATCTCGACGCCGCCGAGCTGTGGTTCCTGCCCGCGGCCGAGGACGGGCTGCCGGGTGTTCCAGCTCGCGCGATTCCTGCGAGAGCAACCTGTGCACGCGGACAACCCGGCCGCGGCCGCCGCGGCAAAAGCCAAGGCGCACAAGGACGCCCACTACTGGCTCGAGCGCGCCGCCACCCTACGCCATCCCCAAGCGCTCGAACTCCTCCACGAACTCTGACCGCAACGAGCCGACCGAGCCGGGCGCCGTTTCACGGGTCCTGGCTCCCTCTCGCACCCGGGCACCAGGTGCCCGGAGTGCCGTGCGAACACGGACTGCCCGGATTACCGCGAGGTTGCCCGCAGCGCACGAAAGGCCTTGTGGGCAGGCGTTTTTGTCGGTGGGCAGGAGTAAAATCGAAGGCGTGTTCGAGGGAATCGCGCCAGGTTCCCGATTGCGACGGGAGGACGCCACCGTGCCCAGTACCGCACCGAAGTCGAAGGTTATCGATCGGCCCTATGTTCCGCTGCAGAAGCGGCCGCTGCCCGCCGGGCGGCCGCGCAAGTGGTACATCTCGCACAATCGGCGACTCAAGGCGATGCGCCTGACCATCGCCCTGCTGGACTCCGGGATCTATCTGCCGAGCCAAGCCAGCAACGAAAGGATCCGGCGCACAGCCGAACTCATCGATATCCGCCCGCCGTCCGACACCACCTGCCGTTTGGTGCGGACCCTGATGCGCTACAGCCGCTGATCAACGGAGCTCGACGGTTGCGGCGGCCCCGGTTGCGCGGCGAGGGAGCGACGCATTCTCGCCGCCCAACCGGGTAGGCCAACGGATATCTAGCGGCTGCGGCGGCTCTTCTTGCGCGGCGGGGGCAGCAGGCCCTCGGCGCGCAGGCGGGCCGCATGCTCGGCCAGCGCCTCCACCAGCGGACCGACCTGGGCGACCTCCGGCTGCACATCCACGCGCAGACCGAATTCGATGGCCGTCTCGGCGGTCTTCGGGCCGATGCACGCAACGATGGTGCGCGCGTGCGGCTTACCCGCGATACCGACGAGATTGCGGACCGTGGAGGACGAGGTGAACAGCACCGCGTCGAAGCCACCGGTCTTGATCATCTCGCGGGTCTCGGCGGGCGGCGGCGAGGCGCGCACCGTGCGGTAGGCCGTCACGTCATCGATTTCCCAGCCGCGGTCGCGCAGACCCTCGGCCAGGGTTTCGGTGGCGATGTCCGCGCGCGGCAACAGGACTCGGTTCACCGGGTCGAAAACGTCGTCGTAGGGCGGGAAGTCGGCGAGCAGACCCTCGGAGGACTGTTCGCCACTCGGGACCAGCTCCGGGTTGATGCCGAACGAGCGCACCTTGTCCGCGGTGGCCTCGCCCACGCAGGCGATCTTCACACCGGAGAAGGCCCGGGCGTCCAAACCGAATTCGGCGAACTTCTCCCACACCGCGCGCACCGCATTGGTGGAGGTGAATACCACCCACTGGTAGCGGCCGTCGACCAGCCCCTTGACCGCGCGCTCCATCTGCGCCGGACTGCGCGGCGGCTCGACCGCGATGGTCGGCACCTCCATCGGGATGGCGCCGTGGGTGACCAGTCGCTCGCTCATCTCGGATGCCTGCTCCTTGGTGCGCGGCACCAGCACGGTCCAGCCGTACAGCGCCCGCGACTCCCACCACGACATCTTCGACCGCTGCGCGACCACCTTGCCGATGGTCACCACCAGCGGGCCGACCAATTCGGAGGCCGCACTGTTGAGCGTGGCCAGGGTGGCCTCGATGGTGCGCTGCTGGCGGGTGGTGCCGCGCACCGTCACCGCGACCGGGGTCTGCGGCGCCATACCGTGTTCGACCAGCGCACTCGCGGTTTCGGCCAGATGACCCGAGGTCGCCGACAGCACCAGCGGGCCGGGCGCGGCGGCCAGTGCGGCCCAGTCGACCTCACCTCGCACATCGGCCTCGGTGTGCCCGGAGCCGAGCGCGATACCGGCGAAACTCGGCACCGCGGAACCATTGGGCAGCCCCGGCAGTACCTCGAAGACCATATGCGAGCGCGTCACCGCATTGACCTCGGCGATCACCGAATCGGTCGTCAGCGGATCACCCGCGACCACCCGGACCACGTCATGGCCACCGCGGGCCTCGGCGATCAGCGTCTTGGCCACCTCGGTGGGGTCGCCGAGCGCGGGCCGCACGTCGACGGGGCGTTCACCGTCCTCGCCCGGCTCGACCGCGATACCGATCAGGGCGAGCACGCCCTTGTCGACATCGGGATCGGTGAATGCCAATGTCGCCCGCCCCAGCACCTCGCGCGCACGCACTGTCAGCAGTGCCGCGTCGCCGGGCCCCGACCCGACAAACAGGATCCGTCCTGGATGCTTCTTGTGTGCTCGGCTCATGCCCGTACCTCGCTAGCGCTCGGCACGGCCATCGCCGGGGGCGCTGTGTAGTTGATTCGCTCGCTTCGCTCGCTCATGGCCCGCACCTCGCTAGCGCTCGGCACGGCCATACCCGAAGGCGCTGTGCTGTAGATTCGCTCGCTTCGCTCGCTCATCGGCTGTTCTCCATTGGGCTGGAATTGGAAAAGTCAGTGGGCGGACTAACCGCTGCTTCCGGCGTGCTGAGCAACTCGCGGGCGCCCAGATCGAGCAGTTCCTGGGCCAACTCGCGGCCGAGCTCCGCAGCGCGCTCGGGAGCGCCGACCACGGAGGCTCGCAATACATCGGAGCCGTCGACGGCCGCCGCGCAACCGCGCAGCGAGAGTTCGTCGACAATTCTGCCGTCATCGTCGAGCGATTCGACGACCTCGGCTATCGCGCCGATCGGCACGGTGCAACCCGCCTCCAGTTCGGCCAGCAGCGACCGTTCGGCAATGACGGACGCACGGGTCGCGGCGTCGTCGAGTTCGGTCAGCGCCTCGATGAGTTCGCTGTCATCGCTGCGGCATTCGACCGCCAACGCACCCTGTGCGGGCGCGGGCAACATCTGCACCGGCTCCAGCGCCTCGGTGACCACGTCGAGCCGGCCGATTCTGGCCAGTCCGGCCCTGGCCACCACGACCGCGTCCAACTCGCCCTCGCTGACCTTGCGCAGCCGGGTGTCGAGATTGCCACGTAGCGGCACGATGTCCAGGCCGAGTCCGAGAGCACGCAACTGAGCCGCGCGGCGCGGTGCGGAGGTGCCGACCTTGGCACCGGCGGGAAGTTCACCGAGCACCAGACCGTCGCGCGCCACCAGTGCGTCGCGCGGATCCTCGCGGGGCGGGATGGCTGCGATGGTGAAACGCGGATCCTGTGCGGTCGGCAGGTCTTTGTACGAATGCACCGCGATATCGATATTTCCGGCGGCGAGTTCGTCGCGCAGTGCCGAGGTGAAGACGCCGACACCGATCTGCTGCACCGGATCCGAGGACAGATCGCCCGCGGTCTTGACGACCACCAGCTCCGCATCGTGTCCGGCCGCGATCAGGTTGTCGCGGATGGTGCCCGCCTGGGTGACGGCGAGCAAACTGCCTCTGGTGCCGATCCGCCACGGCACGCGAACGCTGCCTGCGGTCACGTTTTCCTCTTCCTGCACAACTGTCATGCCGTCTGCCCCTGTTCTTCGCCGCGGTGTCCGGCGGTGAAGTCGTCGGCCAGTGCGATCTCGCTGCCGCCGACGATCACTTCCGAGTCGACCGCGACATCGCCGAAGAAGCGAATCGCCGTATGCTCGTCGCTGATCGAACTCAGTTCCATCGGAGCCGCAACTGCTTGCGCCGCACCCGGTTTGAGCTCGAACAGCTCTCGCAGCGCCTCGGCGTAGGTATCCCCGCCCGGGGTGGAGGCCAACTGTTTGACGCGCACCGTCGGCGCGTGGAGCAACTTGTCCACCACGCGACGCACGGTGCGCGCCACCTCGTCACGTTCTGGGTCAGCCAGTCCGGGCAGCCGGGAATCCAGCCGCAGCAACTCGGCCTCGACCACCTCGGCCGCGCGCTGCCGCAATGCGGCAACGGTCGGGGTGACTTCCGCCATGCGCTGACCTGCAAGGTATTTCGCGAGTTCGTCGGCAACGATCGAGCGGGCGGCGGCGGTATCGTCGGCGGCCGCACCGGCCGCCGGATCGCGCTGCAATGTCTCGATATCGATGACGGTGACGCCGGGCAGTCCGGCTACGGCGTGTTCGACATCGCGCGGCAGACCGAGATCGCAGAACACCAACGGCCGTTCCACCTGGCTGGCGCGCTCGCGTTCGGCGAGTGCGCGATGGGTATCGGCCAGCGTCACCACCGCGCCGACCGCCCCGGTACAGGTGATGACGACATCCGCGGCCGCCATCGCCTCGGTCAGGCGCGACAGTTCCATCGAATGAGCCTCGACACCGTGACTGCGCGCGGTCGCGGCGAGCCGCTTGGCCCGGGCCGACGTGCGATTCACCACGATGATGCGGCCGATGCCCGCCCGCGACAGGTGCGCGACCGCGAGCCCGCCCATCGCCCCGGCCCCCAGCACGACGGCGGTCTGCCCGGCGAGCGGGCCGAGCACATGCTGCGCCCGATCCAGCGCCACCGAAACCACCGACGCACCGGCCCGATCGATACCGGTCTCCGAATGCACCCGCTTGCCGACGCGCAGTGCGTGCTGCGCGAGTTCGTGCAGGGTCCGCCCGACCGCCTGCTGAGCGTCGGCGGAAGCGTAGGCGCCGCGGATCTGGCTGAGCACCTGCTGCTCGCCGATCACCATCGAGTCCAGGCCGCTGGCCACCGCGAACAGGTGTTCGGCGGCGGCCTCGCTGTAGCGGACGTAGGCGTGCTTGGTCAGATCCGGCAGCGGAAGGCCGGAATGTTTGGTCAGCAAATCGCCGACTTCGGCCAGACCGCCGTGGAAGGCGTCCACCACGGCGTAGACCTCGACGCGGTTGCAGGTGGAGACGATCATCGCCTCGGACACATGGCTGGAGGTGAGCATTCGATCGATCAGTTTCGGCCGGTCCGCATCGGTGATCGCGACCTTCTCCAGAATCGAGACGGGCGCGCTGCGATGCGAAATCCCGACTAGCAGAATGCTCATGACTCCGCCTCGCTGGCGCTCGGCTGCGTCATGCGCATTGCGCGCTGGCACATGATTCGTTCGCTACGCTCACTCATGGTGTGACCACCGATCCCTTGCTGGATGGCTCCGTTGCCGAATGCGAGGATGTCGAGTGCTTGAGCGCCGGATGCCCGGCAGCAGTGTGCGCGGGCGCGCGGTGGGCGATGCGGCCGGAAACGGCGTGTGCGACCTCGGGCAGCGGCGGCGCGTTGCGTGCGGTCTCGAAGGACAGCATCTGCAACTCGACCGCCAGATCGACCCGGCGCACCTCCACCGTCTCCGGTGCGGTCAGCTCACAGGGAGCAAAGCTCAGAATCGACTGCAGCCCGGAGGCGACCAGCAGATCGCAAACGTCCTGTGCCGCGTCGTCGGGCACGGTGATCACCGCGATGGTCGGCTTCAAGGCGTCGATGGCCGGGGCCAGATCAGCGACATCGCGCACCACCAGACCGGCGACCGACCGGCCGATCACCTCGGGATGGCTGTCGAACATGCCGACCACGGTGAATCCGCGCCGCCGGAACCCGCCGTAGCCCACCAGGGCCCGGCCCAGATTTCCGGCGCCGACCAGTACCACCCGATGTCCCTGCGAGAGCCCGAGCACATCCTCGATCCTGGTGCGCAACTTGGCGACGTCATAGCCGACACCCCGAACACCGTTGGGGCCGAGGAAGGAAAGGTCCTTGCGCAACTTGGCCGAATTGACACCCGCCGCGACAGCCAGTTCCTCACTCGATACGATGGCAACACCGTCGTCGGCCAACATGGCCAGGACCCGGAGATAGGTGGCCAGCCGCGCCACGGTGGCTTGGGGGATGTCCTTCTGCAGAGCCCTGCCGGAGACGCCACTCGGCGCCTCATGCTGCTCTGTCACGTCGTCGGCTCCTCGTTCCGGCCTCCGGCGAGGTCCGGTTCGTCGTTCGACCTCGTGCCCGGGGCGGTCCGGTGCCATGGTCGAAGTATTCGGAATGCTGGGTTCATTACGCGGTGGATCCGCAGCCTCGGCGAGCGGGTCGCGTGCCACCACCGTAACCGCTTGTGCACCCCTTCACAAAGTCGGTGAATTTGGCCTCATTTTCCGCCGCGACCAGCAGCGCGGCGGAATCGGGCCGGATCAGCTATCGCTCAGCGAGTCAAGTCGGCCCGCAATCGGGGCTCGTCGACATCGAAATAGCTGTGCTCACGCCCGTCCAAAAGCACGACGGGAAGCCGGTCGCCGTACTCCGCGCGCAGGCCAGGGTCGGTTCCGGCGGCTTCGTCGACGTCGACGGTCGACGGCTCGATGTCGAAATCGGCGCAGATCGCCCGGAGTTGCTCGAACGCGGTGACGCAGAGCCCGCAGCCCGATCTCGTCAGCAGCGTCACCGAATGTGTGGGATTGGTCATGGCCGATATTAAATCCCCTCGCCACGCCCCGATCGGAGCGCGCGGTAGTGCCTTAACTGTCACCGCGGCCAGCTAATGTGGTTGTGGTTCGCGCGACGGGCGGAGGTACTGGTGCCGGAACGATCGAAGGTGGCAAGGGCAGGTTTCATCGCGGGACGATTCGGTGAGTTTCCGGTGCGGTGGAATCAGGGCCGACTCGGCCAGGGTCTGCAGGACCAGCTCGCGCGCATCTCCCGCAGCCCCTTCGGCCCGAGCGAGGAAGAGCTGCGGGCCAATCTGGCCGGTGAGGCCAGTGCCGAGGCGGCGCTGTCGCTGCACGATGCCGAACTCGCCGAAGCCGATATCGAGGCCATCGGGCCCGAGGTGCCGCGGGACCTGACCGCGGCCGCATTCTTCGATGTCGACAACACCATGGTGCAGGGTGCGTCGATCGTGCATTTCGCCCGCGGCTTGGCCGCGCGCAAATACTTCAAGACCTCCGATCTGGTGGACGTCGCCTGGAAGCAGGTGAAGTTCCGGGTCACCGGCAAGGAGAACAGCACCGATATGGCCGCGGGCCGGGAGAAGGCGCTGGCATTCATCGCGGGCCGCCCGACCGCCGAACTGGCCGCCCTCGGCGAGGAGATCTACGACGAGATCATCGCCGACAAGATCTGGCCCGGCACAAGGGCTTTGGCGCAGATGCACCTGGACGCCGGACAGCAGGTATGGCTGGTGACCGCGACGCCGGTCGAGCTGGCACAGGTGATCGCGAAGCGGCTCGGGCTCACCGGCGCGCTCGGCACGGTCGCCGAGAGCGTCGACGGAAAGTTCACCGGGCGATTGGTCGGCGACATCCTGCACGGGCTCGGCAAGGCACATGCGGTGCGCACGCTGGCGGTCCGAGAAGGCTTGAACCTCAAGCGTTGTACGGCTTACTCCGACAGCCACAACGATGTGCCGATGCTGTCGCTGGTCGGCACCGCGGTGGCGATCAATCCGGATTCGGACCTACGTGAGGTGGCGAAGAATCGCGGCTGGGAGATCCGTGATTTCCGCACCGGACGCAAGGCAGCCAAGATCGGCGTGCCGACCGCGCTGGCACTCGGCGCCGCCGGCGGCGCGGTCGCCGCGGCGGTCACCCGCCGCCGCGAGCATTAGCCCGTGAACGGGTTGCGGCGCTTGGTGAGCAGTTTGTAGAGAGTCTGCTGAATGGTTTCGCGGACCTGGTCGGTGACCTCGAACATGGTCATCGGATCGTCCGCGTCCTCGGCCTCATAGCCGGTGGTCGCGATGGGCTCACCGAATTCGATGTACCACTTCGACGGCAGTGGCAACGCACCGAGCGGACCCAGATGCGGGAACAGCGGCGTCACCGGGAAATACGGCACATTGAGCAGCCGGGCGAGCGGCTTGATATCGGCCAGCTTCGGATAGATCTCCTCCGAGCCGACGATCGAGCACGGAATGATCGGCGTGCCGGTGCGCACCGCCGCCGCGACGAATCCGCCGCGACCGAAGCGCTGCAGCTTGTAGCGGTCGGTGAACTGCTTGCCGACGCCCTTGAAGCCCTCCGGGAACACACCGGTCAATTCGCCTGCGCGCAAAAGCCTTTCGGCATCCGGATGGCAGGCCAGGGTGTGCCCGGCCTTGCGGGCGAGCACGCCGAGCACCGGCGTCTCGAAGAGGAGATCGGCGGCTAGCAGGCGTAGCGCGCGTTCCTTCGGATGCCGGTCGTGGATCGCCAGTTGCAGCATCAGACCGTCGAGCGGGATGGTGCCCGCATGGTTGGCGACGATCAGCGCGCCGCCGGCCTCCGGAATGTTCTCGATCCCGTTGACCTGCACACGGAACCAATAATCTGAGAGCGGGCGCAGCGCGGGCAGGATCAACGATTCGAGCAGATGCTCGTCGAAGCCGAATTCGTCGACCTGATAGTCGCCGGTGACCCGACGGCGCAGGAAATCCGCGGTGGTGCGGACCTGCTTGCCGATGGCGCCGCGCAGCATGTCCGACACCGAATGCGGCGCCGGGGGTTCGGCGGCCGCGAGACGTTCGGTCAGCGACGTCACCACCTGGCTCGGCGCGACCTCGCCGCCCACCGGCTCCGGCCAGCGCCGCGGCGTGTTCCGCTGACGGGTTTCGATATTCAGATCGTGGAGTTGGATGACCTTCGCTACGTCATTCATGTATGTGCTCCCGTAGCGGCCCCGAGCAGGCCGAGCAGTTTATGTTCTGCGGCATCGATCCACGCTGGATCGATGACGGGCCGCGACGCTGCGCCCCCGATGAAGTCGTCGAATGCCTGCACCGTCGTCCAGCGCGGGACGAAACCGAGTTCGGTGCGCATACGGGTGGTGTCGAGGCCACAGCCGAAGTGGAAATAGTCGATCTGCTCACTGGTGAAGTCCCGCATGATCGGGCCCATGATCGCGCGGCCCGCGGTGCGGAAGACCGACCACGGGATCGGCAGCTCGATCCGGCCCGCGCGCCGGATCGCCTGCGATAACACCAGTGCGCCGTCCCCGGCGATGTTGTAGGTGCCACCGGGTGCCTGCCGTGCCGCGTGCGCCATCGCGGCGATGGCGTCCTCCTCGTGCAGCAACTGCAGCCTGGCATCGCGGCCGAGAACGGTCGGAGCGACCGGCGAACGCAGATACTGCACACCGCGCCGGGCCAACCGCGGGCCGACAATGGGCGCCAAACGCAAAATCGAAGCGGCGATATCGGGACGCCGCCGCGCGAGTCCGCGGACGAATCCTTCGATTTCGATCATGTCGCGAGCAAACCAACCACTCGGTGGGGTTCGCGCGCTCATTTCTTCGGTGAATTTCGCGGGATCCTTCGCACTGCATCCGTAGACCGCGGAGGTCGAGCGGACCACCACGCGCCGCACCGAAGGCGATTTCTGACAGACCGCGAGCAGCTGCATGGCGCCGAGCACGTTGAGATCCTTCATCACCGCCCGGCCACCACCGGCCGGTGGATGCGTGAGCATCGCGGCGTGCACGACGGTATCGACCTCATTGCCGCCGATCACCTTGCGAATCAAGGGATTTCGAATATCGGCGCGAACGAATTCGGCGCGGCCCATGCGTCGTTGCAGTTCACGACTCGGGGTCATGGTGTCGACGGCCAGGATGTGCTCGACGGTCTGATCCTGGGCCAAACGCGCGACCACATTGCCGCCGAAGAATCGGCTGGCACCGGTCACCATCACCACCTTGGGTGTATGTCCATCCCGTATTTCAGAACCCACCGCACCGGATCCCAACTGTGACAGCCCCCCAATTCCATTTGCTGCGGTACCAGAGTAACCGGTCGACTCCGATGCGCAGAGGGTATTAACCAGGATCTAACGATGACTTCAGTCACCCGATACATGAGCAACTTTCAAAATTCGCTGTTTCAAAAAGAAAAGCCCGCCACCAATCGGTGACGGACCTCCCAGCTAACGCGCAGCGAATCACTTGCCGAGTTTGCGCCGCTGAACACGCGTGCGGCGAAGCAGCTTGCGGTGCTTCTTCTTCGACATGCGCTTGCGGCGCTTCTTGATCACAGAACCCATAGGGTTGTCCTCGCGTTCTCTCTACTCGGCGCGCACGCCACTCACGTACGCCTATTTCAGTGTCCGCGCCGCCAGCTGGCACCGGACACCACAAAGCGGTGCCGCCGGCAGGCGCACACGAACCGAGGGTTCATCCTACCGGGACACCGTCAAACTGATGAAACCGCCTCATCCAGCGTCGAAGTAGGACGTCTCCAAATAGTCGTGCACCGCCTTGGCATGCACCCGGAACGAACGACCGACCCGTACGGCGGGCAACTCACCGGAGTGCACCAGCCGATAGACCGTCATCTTGGACACTCGCATGAGATTCGCGACCTCGGCGACGGTGAGGAACTGAGTACCTCCGCCGAGCACCGATTGCGTCGGAGTCCCCGAACCGCCTTGGGTCCGGGAATTAGCCCGGCCACCCGACGGTCCGGAACTTCCTGGCGACGTCCCTGAACTATTCGCAGACATCTTGTTAGACATCATGGCACCACTGACCTCCGGCACGTCCGCGCCGCCAGCTTCCCCACCGGCGGAACAGACACGCACGTGCTCCTTGAAGCTTAGCGGGACCAGTGGGATTACTGCGACGGGTGTGAGAAATCAGGTTTACACGCAGGGAACCGACCGGTCACCCCGTAGACGCGCGGTGTTTGATCAACTCCCACCCGAGACACCTCAGGAAGCGCTGCCGCCCGCACCGTCGTTGGCACCCTGTTCGACGGATCGTTGCTTCGCCGCGTGCAGTGCCTCGAGGAAGGCCGAACGCACCCCGCCACGCTCCAATTCACGCACCGCGGCGGCAGTCGTACCCGCGGGCGAGGTAACGGCGGCACGCAGCTCGGCAGCGGTCTGCCCGGAGCTCTCGAGCAGGGCGGCCGAGCCGAGCATGGTCTGCACCACGAGTTCGGTGGCGACATCGCGGGTCAGGCCGAGCCCGACACCGGCATCGACCATGGCCTCGACCACCAGGAAGAAGTACGCGGGTCCGGAACCCGAGACCGCGGTCACCGCATCCATCTGCGCCTCGGTCACGGTCGCCACCTTGCCGACCGCGGCGAGCAACTCGGTCACCTGGGCCAGCTGTTCCGGCCGGGCATAGCGGCCCGGCGCGAGCACGCTCATGCCCTGGCCGACCAGCATCGGGGTATTCGGCATCACCCGCACCACCGGGAAACCGGCGGGCAGCTTGTTCTCCAGGCGCGCCGTCGGCACACCTGCCGCCAGCGACACCACGATCTGATCCCGATCGGCATCGAGTTCGGCCTTGCCGAGCTGGGTCATGACCGTATCCACATCACCCGGCTTGACCGCGATGACCAGGACATCCGCACCGACGATCGCGTCCGCGATCGAATCGGTGACCCGCACGCCGAAGCGGTCGCCGATGAGTTCGGCCCGATCGGCATGCGTCTCCACGACGACCAGATCCTTCGCCGCCCGTCCGGATTCGAGCAATCCGGCGATCAACGCCTCCCCGATGCGACCGCCACCGATCACCGCAACTCTCGTCATGGGCCTTAAGGCTAGTCGCGCGACCATATCGGCTCGGCGCTGGGCAAGAGCCAGTGGTCCTATCGCCGCTGCGGCACCAGCGCGAGCTGACGGCTCTGCGCAACCACCGCACCGGTGGAGTCGAGAATCAGCTGGTCCTCGTCGAACATGCGCTCGCCGATCTCGTGGCTGGTCGCGATGATTCGCAGCCAACCGGGGGCCGGGCGGCGGCGCAGATAGGTGGTCATCTGAACGGTCGGGGCCCAACCGGTCTGGCCGAGGTTCGCCGGGACCGGCGGGCTCATATCGGCGGACATGATCGCGAAGTACATGGCGATATCCGGATCCTGCTGGTCGCCCTCGAACGGGCGCATCCAAAGACGCAGGCGCGGTTCACCTTTCGCACCGTCGAGGAATCGGGCCCACTCGCGGTCGATGAACAGTTCGGCGCCGCGCGCCACATGGACGACCTTGCCCATCGACGAATCCCGGTAGCCGACCGCGTCGGCGGGCGGTTCGATCGGCATTTCCGCATGCCGCTGCGCGTAGATCGGATCGGCATCGTCGAGATGACCGAAGGTGAACGCGGTGCGGACCAGCGTGCGCCCGCTCTGGATCAGGTTCACATCGACCAGGCAGATCTGGCGACCGACCTTGCGGATGTGCACCTCGTATTCGACCTCGCCCGGCTCCGGTGCACCGAGGAAATCGGAGCTCGCCGCGATGGGCGCCATGGCCACCAGGGCCGGATCGGAGGCGCGCAGCCAGCGGGTGGCCGCGGCCGCGCTGGTCGCGACCATGGTGCCGCCGTGCACCTTCGGCCCGATGGTCCAGATTTTGTCGATGATGCCCAGGTAGCGGCCGGTATCCGGGTTGGCCGACAGCAGTTCGGTCAGTGTGCACACCCGGCTGAAGGGTGCGTCCGTCGTGATGGCCTGCTCGAGATCGGCGGTCAGCTCCGGCATCGTCACTCCTGTCGTCGGTCGGCCGCGTCGGCGGGACGCGGCGTTCGTACAGCGTAGAACGAAACGATTCGGGGTTCGAATTCCCCTCTGCCAGCAGATCGGTGCGGCGTCACACCTGGCTGGCGTGCGTCGGGGCGGGAGCGGGTGCGTTGAGGTGTGCTCTGGCGAAGTCCAGCGTGCGGTTCAGCATGCCCGTGCGGCCCTGGGTGGTACGGGCATTCTGGGTATTGATCTCGGCGACCGCGTGACCGGCGAAACCGGAGCGCAGCAGTGCCGCGCAGAGCTCGACACACGGCTGCGTGCCCTCGCCCGGCACCAGATGCTCGTCGTGCGCCGCACCGCGGCCGTCGGCGAGATGCAGGTGCGCGAGGCCGGTGCCCATCCGCGCGGCCAGCGCCAGCGGATCGGCGCCCGCGGTCGCGGTATGTGAGATGTCGAGGGTGTAGTGCCGGAATCCGGTATCGGTCGGATCATAGGACGGGCTGAAGGCGGTCAGGCCGGGACCGGGACCGCCGCGGCGCTCCAGCCGCTTCGCCGACCCGGTTTTGCGGCCGAAGAGGGTGTCCGCGCGCATGGGGAACATATTCTCCACCGCGACGATGACGTGGCTGTGCTCCTCCAGCTCGGCCACCTGATCGGCGAAGCCCTGCGCATACCTGCGCTGCCAGCGGAACGGCGGATGCACCACCACGGTGCCCGCGCCGAGCGCCTCGGCCGTGCGCACACTGCGCTCGAGTTTGGCCACCGGATCCGAGCCCCACACCCGCTGCGAGATCAGCAGGCACGGCGCGTGGATCGCCAGTACCGGCACAGCGTATTTGCGCGAGTACGCCTGGACGGCGGCGATGCTCTGGCTGGCAGGCTCGGCCCAGACCATCAATTCGATACCGTCGTAACCGATTTCGGCCGCGTATCGGAAGGCCGCCTCGGTGTTCTGCGGATAGACCGAGGCCGTCGAGAGACCGACGAGGATCTGCTGACCGCCGGATCCAGCGGCCGCTTCGACCGGGGAATCGGGTTCGGCACGCATGTCGGGATCGGGAGCGCGCCCCCTGGCCACGCTCGCCGTTCTGGTGTCGTCCGCCTGCCCGATGTTCCCCACAGCCTGCTCCCTGCTCAGTTCGTACTGAGTAGAAAGGCTAGCGGTCCCAGGGTGACAAAGATGCCGACGACGACGGCTATCACCGTGCTGAGGATGTCATCGGTGCGCCGCAGTATTCGCACCAGCGCCACCAGACCGAGGATCACGATCATCGCCAGGCACAGCGCCACCCAGGGCAGCATTTCCCACATGCGCTCGAAGCCCTTGAAGAGCAACATTCCGGCGACCGCGGCGCCGGTGCTCTGACCGCCGAGAATCATCCACTGGCGGCGATTGGCGTCGTACTCCGACCTGCGTGCGACCCGCGAGCGCGCGCGTCTCGAGGACAGGCGGGAGGCGAACGAATGATCCGAATCGACATCGTCGCCGTCGAAATCCTCGTCGTCGTCGAGAACATCACCGGTCGGGAACGGTTCGTACACATCGGTCAGACCGTCGTACACATCGGGCTCGGCGGGCTGTGATCGGCCACGTCGCCCGCGCCCGTTGCGTTCGGCGGCGCGCCCGTTCGCCCGCTCGGCCTCGGCGCGTTCGACTTCGTCGCGCAGCAGGTCGCCCGCCACGGTCTGGCCGGAGACGAGCTGCTGATCCTGACTGGCCAGCGACCACGCGGCGGTGGGGATGTTCTCGGATTCGGGCGCGTTGCCCTTGGGCGGTACATGTCTTCGCACCGACCAGGCGGGCAGACCGCCATCGGCCGGACCGTCCGGTCGTGCGGATCTTCGCTGATCCGGCGGCTCGGGATGGGCGCCGCGCGCCGGACCGTCCGGCCGCGGGGGCATCGGCAGCGGCGCGGACTCCGGCGCGAA
>NZ_BDBY01000253.1 GCF_001613225.1 Nocardia pseudovaccinii NBRC 100343 | reverse complement strand
CCGCCGCCCCCCTTGATGTGGCCGGTGGAAACCGGGGCTTGTCGGGTGATCACGGCCCATGTTGTCGTGGTCTGCGAGGGCGCACGGCCGTTCGCCAGCGGGATGACGTCGAGAGGTGAGGGTGCGCGTGGAACAGGTGGAGCCGGTCGTGGCACGCCACGCGGAGTTGGCGGAGGAGTTGCGGGCGTATTTCGGCTCGATCGCCGCCGCCGAATTGGGCAGTGACGACGACATTTTCGCGCTGGGACTGGTCAACTCCCTGCGGGCACTCGAGATCGTCGTGCACGTGGAGCAGACCTACGGGATCTCGGTCGAGGTCGAGGACCTCGATCTGGACAACTTCCGCACCGCGGCCCGCGCGGCCGCGTACGTCGAGCGCAAGCGGTCTGGAAAGGGGCCGTCGTGATCGATGTCGAGAAGGTGGTGACGGCCGCGGAATCCGATGCGGCACAGTGGGATCGCGCGGGCTTGCCCGACGAGATGATCACGCTCGCGGCCCGCACCGGGCTGCTGGGTGCCGATCGGCCGGTGCCATTCGGTGGTGCCGGTCTGGATGCGCGTGAACTCGGCCGAATCGCCGCGACGCTCGGGGAATACTGCACGAGTCTGCGATCGCTGGTCACGGTGCACGGCATGGTCACCGCCGCACTGGATCGGTGGGGCACCGCCGAACAGCGCCGGGACTGGCTGCCCGGCCTCACCGCGGGCGAGGTCGTTGCCGCGCTGGCGGCGACCGAGGCCGGGGCGGGGACCGATTTGGCCGGTGTCACAACGACTTTCGAGGCAGACGGTGCGGACCGCATCGTGTCCGGGCACAAGCTGTGGGTGACGTTCGGTCAGGTCGCCGACGTCTTCCTGGTACTCGGCACGGCGGCCGGTGGGCTGTGCGCGGCACTCGTCGAGCGCGACCGTCCCGGCGTTTCCGTGCAGCCGGTCGAGGATCAGCTCGGCATGCGTGGCGCCAGGGTGGCGCACATTCGGTTCGACCGCGTGCGCATACCCGCCGCGCAACTGATCGCACCGCCGGGATTCGGCCTGTCCCATGTCGTCGGCACGGCCCTGGACCACGGGCGGTTCACCGTCGCGTGGGGGTGTGTCGGGATCGCGCGAGCCTGTCTCGCCGAGGCCGCCGCGCACGCCGCCTCCCGCGTCCAGGGCGGTACCGCGCTGGCCGAGCACCAGGTGATCCGTGCGGCACTCGGCCGCTGCTGGGTGGATGTCGAAGGCGCACAAGCGATCTGCGAACGGGCGAGCGACAACCGGATCGCCGGATCTCCGCACGCCCTCGTCGCGACGATCGCCGCGAAGTACGCGGCGTCTCACGCCGCGGCCGCGGTGAGTGAACAGGCGGTGCAGGTACTCGGCGCGGCCGGGTGCGCTCCGGACAGCCGCGTCGGCAGGTTCTACCGCGACGCGAAGGTCATGCAGATCATCGAGGGAGCACAGGAGGTCGCCGAGGTGACCATCGGTGAGCACGTACTGCGAGGTGCGCGATGGTGAACGGGCCGGTGCGGCTCGGGCCGGTGGCGACGTGGTTCCCCGCCACCTCCGCGCGGGTGGTCACCCTGGGTGAACTGGATGAACTTCCGGCGCACCGACGAGAACACGCGCTGGCACTCGGCATCGAATCGGTTTGCACCGCAGGCGAGCTGACCGAGGTGGACCTGGCCGCCTCGGCGGCGACGGCGGCACTGGCCGAGGCGGGGCTCGAAGCCACCGACATCGACGCGCTGCTGCTCGTCACCGGACGCGCGCCGCAGTACCTGCTCGCATCGGAAACGACACGGCTGCAACACCGGATCGGCGCCACGCGCGCCTTCACGGCGGGCGTGGGCGACCTCGGCTGCGTATCGGTCTCCGCCGCGCTGACCCTCGCCGCGGCGCTGCTTCGCGCCGAGGCCGGGTACCGCACGGCGCTCGTCGTCGCCGCGGCCAAGACCCCGACCCGCAACCGCTACCGCCCGCCCATGACACTGCTCGGCGACGGCGCGGCCGCGCTGCTCGTCACCGCCTCCGGCGACGGGCGCTGGGAGTTCGTCGACCAGATCCTGCGCAGCGACGGCAAGTACGCGGACCTGTTTCGAATCGACTATCGCGACATCCCGTCGGCGGCATGGACCGAGGAATGCGCCGACGAATCCACCTACTCGTTCCGGCTCGCGGTCGAGAGCAAGAAGCGGTTCGACGTCATCATTCCGGAGTTGCTGCAACGCAATGGCATCCGGCTCGGCTCGGTCGGGCCGATCCTCATGCAGAACCTGTCGGGCGGTGCCTTCGCCTTCTGGGAGGAGGCCCTCGACACCACGATCGACGAGGCGTGCCGGGGCAATCTGGCGGCATACGGCCATCTGGGGCCGGTGGACATGCTGGTCAACCTGGAGTCCGCGGCGGCCACCCGCACCTGCGGTGAGTATGCGCTGTTGTTGAACAGCAGCCCGGTGGCCGCGTGGAGCGCGGCCCTGATGCGGAGGGTGTGAGCGATGGCGGCAACGGTGAAGTGCCTGGTCTGGGATCTCGACGACACTGTCTGGCCCGGCGTCGTGCTCGAATCCGACGGCGGGACTCCGAAACCCGAAGTGCTGCGGGCGATCCGGACCCTCGACGAACGTGGAATCCTGCACGCCGTCGCGAGCCGTGGCGAATTATCCGCCGCCACAGCACATTTGCGTCGGCATGGTATCGAGGACATGTTCTCGGCGGTCGAGATCGGCTGGGGCCCGAAGTCGGCGGCGATCCGCCGGATCGCCGAATCGCTGAATATCGGGCGCGAGACCGTGGCATTCGTCGACAACGATCCGGTCGAACTGGCCGAGGTGGCGAACTCGTGCCCGGAGGTCCGGTGCTATCCGGCCGATCGCATACCCGACCTGCCGAACCTTCCTGAATTCACGCCCGAGATGGTGACATCCGAAGCGCGGCACCGCCGGTCGTACTACCGCGCGGAGCGGGCCCGCCGCGTCGGCGAGGCCGAATTCGCCGGATCGGATGCGGACTTCCTTACCTCGCTGGGCCTGGTCATGACCGTGCGCGCGGCATCGGATGCGGATCTCGCCCGGGCCAACGAGCTGACCATCCGCACACACCAGCTCAATACCACCGGGGTCACCTTCGACATCGACGAACTGCGGGAACTGTGCGCGTCACCGCACCACGAGGTGCTCGTGGCATCCCTGCGCGACCGATTCGGCGGCTACGGCACCATCGGGCTCGCGGTCTCGGAGATCCGCGGCTCCGACTCGGTGCTACTCCTGCTGCTCATGTCCTGCCGGGTCATGTCACGCGGAGTCGGCACGGCGCTGATCCGGGAAATCGTCCGGCGTGCACGCGCGGCCGGGCGGCGGCCGACCGCGGAATTCGTTGCGACCCCGGTCAATCGGGTGATGCTCGTGACCCTGCGGTTCGCCGGATTCGAGGTGCTCGAATCTGACGGCGACCGTGTCCTGCTCGGCTGCACGGTGTCACCGGAGGACATCAGCGGAACCGGCCATGTCGAGGTGATCGGATGACGACGCCGTCGCACAGCGATTCGGACCTGCTGCGGGGAATCGTCCAGCAGGCCCGGCGGGCACCCGACCGCACCGCGCTCGTGGTGGGGGACCGGTCGCTCACCTACCGCGAACTCGACACCGCCACCGCCCATCTCGCACGCAGGCTGGTCGCCGCAGGCGTTCGGCCCGGACAGACGGTCATGGTGTACCAACGGCAGAGCCTGGACACCGTGATCGGCATGATCGCGGCTCTGCGCGCGGCCGCGGCGTGGTGCGTGGTCGAACCGGGCCGTGCCGTGTCGGCGGTGCGTTCGGTGGTGGCGGTCGCGACCTGCACCGCGCTGATCGTCGATGGGCGCGATGAGGCCACTCCGCGCGACGAGGTGGCCGCTCTGGCGACGAGCTCGGCGGCAGCGGTGCTCGATATCAGCGAGGACACCGAGCCACCCGCGGTGGCACTGCCGGACCAGCCGCCCCTGCGTGCGCCCGCGTACGTCATCACCACCTCCGGCTCGACGGGTGAGCCGAAGGCGGTCGTCGTGTCCCGGGCCAACCTCGCCACCCTGATCGGCTCACGGACCTATCCGTACACCGACGGCGAACTCGTGACATTCTCGGCGATGCGCCTGATCTGGGACGGTTGTCTCTCGGCACTGGCCTGGGCGCTCACCGTCGGCGGTACCAGCGTGCTCCCGGACGCCCGGATGCTGCCCGACGTCGACGCGGTCGCCGAACTCGCTGTCCGCCACGGCGTATCGCATTTCGTCGCGACGCCCTCGTTCTACCGGCTGCTGCTGCCGCGACTGGGTGAGCTGAAGCCGACGCTGCGGATCGTCACCCTCTGCGGCGAGCCGGTACCGGTTCGCCTCGTCGAGCAGCACCGCGAGGCCTTGCCCGCGACCAGCCTGCACAACGAATACGGCCCGACCGAGGCGACCGTCACCTGCATCTGCCACGTCGTACCGGAGGCGCCGCAACCCGTCGTGCCGATCGGTACACCGACCGACGGCACGACGGCGCACATCCTCGACCGCTCGCTGCGGCCGGTCCGCTGGGGTACACGAGGCGACCTGTACCTCGGAGGTGGACAGGTCGCTGACGGTTACGCGGCACGGCCTGGACTGACGGCGGCCCGATTCGTGGCCGACCCGTTTTCGACCGCGCCGGGCGGGCGCATGTACCGCACCGGAGACCTCGCGCGGCTCGACGGAAGCGGCCACATCGAATTCCACGGGCGGGCCGACAGCCAGGTGAAGGTCCGGGGGGTGCGGGTCGAACGCGCCGCGGTCGAGGCGGTGCTGCAGGGACATCCCGCCGTGCACGAGGCGGTCGTGCTCGATGCGACGCACTCCGACGATGCCGTGTACCTGGCCGCCTTCTGGGTGCCCGCGCCCGGCGTCGCGCCGACGCCCACCGCTCCTGCGCTGACCCGATACTGCGCGGAACGTCTTGCACCCGAATCGGTTCCGGAACGGTTCGTGGCGGTCGACACGCTGCCGATCGCACCGGGAAGCAGCAAGCTCGACGAAGCCGCGCTGCGCGCGCTGCTGCGCTCCCGTCCCGAACGGCGCACGGCCCCGTCACGACATGGCTGGACCGAGCACGAACGGGCTATCGGCGAGATCTGGTCCCAGGTGCTCCTGCACGACGAATTCGACCGTGCGGACCGGTTTTTCGACGTAGGCGGCAACTCCCATCGGGTGGTCGCACTCCATCTGCGCCTCGAGGCCGGATGGCCGGGTGCGATATCGGTGGGGATGCTGTTCGACCTCGACACCGTGGCCACACAGGCGGCCGCGCTGTCGCCGGATCCGGCGACCCGAATCGAGTCCGAACCGGCGGACAGCACGCCATTGGCTTTCGAGGTGTGAAGGACACCGTAACCGTGAATACAGCAAGCAACGACGACATCGCGATCGTCGGCATCGGAGTGCGCTTCCCCGACGCCTCGAACCTCGGTGAATTCCGCGCGAATCTCGCCGACGGCCGGGACTCGATCGGGCCGATGCCGGACGCGCGCATGGCGGCGACCGCATTGGACCGCACCGTCGGCTACCTTCCCATGGGTCATCTGACCGACATCCACACCTTCGACTACGCCTTCTTCGAGCTGTCCAAACGCGAAGCGTCGCTGATGGATCCGCAACAGCGCATCGCGCTCGAACTGGCACACCGGGCGATCGAGGACGCCGGATACGCGCCCGCCACCCTGCGCGAGGCCACCACCGCGGTGGTGTTCAGCGCACCGATGCCCACCTACCACGCCATGGCGGTCGATCCAGGCCCGCTCAGCATGCTCGGCAACCTGCCCTTCGGCGTCACGGCCCGCATCGCGCACCTGCTCGGACTGACCGGTCCGTGCTACGCGATCGACAGCGGCTGCAATGCCTCGCTCATCGCCGTCCACCACGCCTGCCGCGAGTTGCGTTGTGGCGACGCGGATTACGCGCTTGCGGGCGGGGTCAGCGTGCGCGCGGGCGGATCTCCGGAGTGGACCGCGCAGACGATGACGGAGATCGCCTCGCCCAGCGGACAGTGCCGGGCCTTCGATGCCGACGCCGACGGCACGGTGCCCGGCGAGGGCGGCGCCGCCCTGTTGCTGACCACGCTCGGCCGTGCCCGCGCCGATCGCGCGCCCATCTACGCCGTCATCCGAGGCAGTGCGGTGCTGCACAACGGGCACGCCTCCGCGACGATCAGTACTCCCAGCGCCGCCGCCCAGGCGCGAGTGATCGCGAAAGCATGGGCGAATGCCGGTGCCGATCCGCGCGATGCCGGATACCTCGAGGCACATGGGTCCGCCACCCGGCTGGGCGACGTGGTCGAGCTCGAGGGCCTGCGTACCGTCTTCGCCGGACGGTCGCGGCCCCTGCCGATCGGATCGGTCAAGACCAATATCGGGCATCTCGATCACGCCGCAGGAGTCGCCGGGCTGGTCAAGGCCGCGCTGACGGTCGCTGAAGGCCGCCTGTATCCGTCGCTGCATTTCCGCCGTCCCACCGGCGATTTCGATCTGGCCGCGGCCGGGGTCGAGGTGCTCACCCGGGCGCGGCCTTGGTCCGCCGAGAACGGGCCGCGTCTGGCCGGAGTCAGCTCGTACAGCCTCGGCGGTGCGAACGCGCACTGTGTCGTGCAACAGGCGCCCGACGATCGGGTGGTCGAACGACCGCGAGAGCCGGGGCACCGGCTGGTCGGGATCTCGGCGCGGACCCCGGCGGCGCTCGCCGAGCTGTGCGGCGAGCTGGCGACCGAGTTGCGCGGCGGCGCAGTCGATCTCGCCGACGTCGCGTTCACGCTCGGTCGCGGCCGCTCGCATTACGGCTATCGCGTGGCGGTATACGCCACGGGCACCGGCGATTTCATCGATGAGCTCGTGCGGCGCGGTGCCGAAATCGATCCGGACGGCGGGCAGCCGGTTCCGCCGCGGGTGGCGCTGCTTCTCTCGCCCGGTGCGGCGGCCGTCGGGGTCGAGCCCGCCCGGTTGCCCGATCAGCTGCCCGCGACGGGAGTCGTCGCCGATGTGCTCGCGGGCCAGATCGCGATACATGATCGGTTGCGCGCCTGCGGGATCGGTTTCGCCGCGATTCTGAGCGGGGGCGCGTCGAAGTTCGCGGCCCGGTACCTGCTCGGATCGTCGGCGCCCATCGATCCCGACGAACTGGCCACCGCCGCGGCGGCGCCCGTCGTGGACCGGTCTCGACTGCTCGCCGCGGCGGACACGCTGTTGCGGGATGGGCCGGTCGTATTCGTGGATCCCTGCCCGGACGGCATGCTGGGCCGGTTGCTCGCCGAAGACCTGACGGGCCGTCCCGAAGCGGAGATCCTCTTCGGCACAGCCGATTCGGGCGGTCCGGTCGGTATCCTCGGCCGCCTCTACGAACGCGGGGTGAACCTCGACTGGTCGCGGGTAAATGCCGATGACGGCCGCAGGGTGCGGCTACCGGGACATCCGCTGCACGGCTCCCGATGCTGGGTCGAGCTGCCCACGGCGGCGGCGCCCGCTGGCGTCCCCGCTGCTGCGCGGTCCACTGCGGGACGACCGGAGAATGCGACGGAATGGCTGCGTGTGATGCTGCGCGAACTCCTGCACTCGGAGACCGAAATCGGGCCTGACGACGACTATTTCGATCTCGGCGGTAATTCGATCATCGCTGTGCAACTCGTCGAGCGCGTCGCCGAGACCTACGGATTCCGGCCGAAACTGCTCGATGTCTACGAGCGGCCCAAGGTCGCCGACTTCGCCGAGTTGCTGCGTGCGGAGGCCGTCTCGGCGGTGGTGCGGCCGGGCCCGTCGCCGATCACGCGGACCGACGAGCTGGTCATGTCGGCCGGGCAGGAGCGAATGTGGTTCCACCACCAGCTCGTTCCGGATACCACCCTCTACAACTACCCGGTGGTCAATGTGCTGCGGGGTGCGATCGATATCGCGGCCGTCAAGGGGACCTTCGAGGATTTCGCCGAGCGGCACGAACCGCTGCGCTACAACCTCGTCGAGATCGACGGACGGCCCGCGGTCCGGGTACGTCCGTCGCTCGGCGAATTCTTCCGTGTCGCCGATGTTTCCGACGCGGTCGACCCCGTCGCCGCCGCGCGCGAGTTGATTCGCCAGGCCGCCCTGACACCGTTCGACCTGGCCCGGGACCCGCTGGTCCGGGTGCTGCTGGTGACGCTGTCACCGGACGCGCATCTGCTGCAGGTGACCTGCCACCACTGCGTCACCGACGGCGCCACCCCTGGCATCCTCGCCCGCGAGATCCCCGAGCTGTATGCCGCCCGGCAGGAGGGCAGGGCCGCCGCGCTCGAACCGCTGCCGATCCGCTACCGCGACTACGCGCGCTGGCATCGCGACCTGCTCGAATCGGGCGCCATCGAGCACGAGCTCGAGTACTGGGTGCACCTGCTGCGCGATGCGCCGAAACTGCAGTTGCCCACCGATTTTCCACGCCCGCAGCGCAAGACGTTCGTCGGCGATCTGGAACCGTTCACGGTTTCGGCCGAGCTGCTGGAGCGCTCGCGCGCGGTGGCGAAGCGGGCGTCGGTATCGCTGTTCGTGGTCCTGCTGACCGGCCTGTACGTCCTGCTCGCGCGCCGCAGCGGGCAACGCGACATCGCGATCGGCAC
Organism: Nocardia pseudovaccinii NBRC 100343; assembly: GCF_001613225.1. Lineage (GTDB taxonomy): Bacteria > Actinomycetota > Actinomycetes > Mycobacteriales > Mycobacteriaceae > Nocardia > Nocardia pseudovaccinii. The sequence continues at coordinate 42,321 of NZ_BDBY01000253.1, read as the reverse complement.
GCCGACCACCGGCCGCACCCGGCGCGAGCTAGAGGGGCTGATCGGCTTCTTCAACAGCACGGTCGCCCTGCGCGCCAACCTGTCCGGCCCCGCGACGGTGGCCGATCTGCTCGAACGGGTGCGCGCAATCGTGCTGGGAGCGCTCGAGAATCAGGAGATCCCCTTCGAACGGGTCGTCAACGCACTCGACGACCAACGCGATCTGTCCCGCACCCCGATCTTCGACGTCCTCTACGTCCATCAGGAACTTCCCGGTACGGGCAATCCCCTCGGCGACGGCCAGACGGAATTCTTCGACTTGGAGCATTCGATACACAACGCGTTCGGCGGATTGCCCGCGGGCACGGCGAAATTCGACCTCAGTCTGATCACCTACGATCGCAGCGACGGCCAGGACATGCTGGCCTGTTTCGAGTACAGCACCGAGCTGTTCACCCAGCGCACCGCCGCGGGTTTCGCCGCGGCCTATCTCGAAGTCCTCGCGGAGCTGGTGGGATCAGCCCCTGACCGTCCGATCGAGGAGCTCGTGACCACCGCGACGGCGCCGGAACCGGCGGCGGCACTGGAGATCCCGACGGACCGACCGCGCACCGCCGCGATGCGGTACACCACCGCGGCGGTTCGTGAGCGGCTGGACATCGTGCCCGGCGATGTGGAGCTGCTCGGCGCGTGGATTGCGCTGCTGGCGTGGTATTCGGGTTCCGACGAGGTCGAGGTGGGACTCGCGACCGGGGCGGTCCGCATCGACCTCGCCGACGAACCGACCGGGGCCGAACTGCTCGCGCGGGTCGCGGCGGCATTGGCAACACCGACGGCGACTACCGGCGATGGGGCGATCCGTTACCGCGCCGCCCGCCCGGATACGGCGGAGCTCACACTCGACCTGGTGCGGACCGAAGACCGAAACCGCATCGAATTGACCTATGCCACAGAACTATTCGACGAATCCACGGCGCGAGACATGCTCGGAGATCTCGTCCGGCTGCTGCGCGCCCTACCGGAGACGCCGCACGATCCGGTGCCGGATATCACGCTGCGGAGTATCACGGGAACGGAGGTAGCCCGATGAACGGCGTTGTCGCGGTGATCGGGGCGGGCACCATGGGTAGCGGTATCGCGCAGTGCCTCGCGCAGGCGGGATATCAGGTCGAGGTCGTCGAACCCGGTCGGAGCGTCACCGAGCGGGCGCGACGCGGCCTCGACGAAGCGGTGCGTTTGGCGCTGCTGCTGGGGCGCGGTGATCGCCGGACCGCGCCCGGCATCGGCCAGCGCGTGCGGTGGGTGGAGCGGATCGGCGAGCTGAGCGCCGTCGGCTTCGTCATCGAGTGCGCGACCGAGCGGATCACGCTGAAAGAGCGGCTGTTCGGCGAACTGGACCGGCACTGTCCCGCAGACGCCGTGCTCGCGTCGTGTACCTCCGCCGTCCCGATCGCCCGGTTGGCAGCCGCGACGCAACGACCGGATCGGGTGCTGGGCCTGCACTTCATGAACCCGGCGCCGTTGACCACCGCGGTCGAGGTCGTGCGTGGCGCACAGACCGCACCGCGCACTCTGGCGCGGGCCACCGACCTGATCGCCGCGTTGGGCAAGGAGGCGATCGTCGTCGGTGACCGTCCCGGTTTCGTACTGAACCGCGTACTCATGCTGAGCATCGCGGAGGCCGCGGCAACGCTGGATACGGGAACGGATGCCGCGACGGTGGACGCCCTGTTCGAGCAGTGCCTCGGGCATCGGATGGGACCGCTGCGCACCGCCGACCTGATCGGGCTGGACAACGTGGCCGACACCATCGAGGTGCTGCGACGTGAGACCGGCGAGTCCCACTACCGCGTGCCGCCCGCACTCGCGGCACTCCTCGACGCCGGACACTTCGGGCGCAAGACCGGACGGGGGTTCCATGACTATCGCTGAGACGATGCACACGTGGGCACCGAGCGACGCGCAGCGCGCGGTGCTCGCGGCCGGTGATCGCTGTGTCGACCTGTATCTCGAGCTGAGCGGCCCGGTGGACACGCAGGCATTGCGAGTGGCCGTCGATACCGTCGTCGGGGAATGCCACCTGCTGCACAGCGTGTTTCGCGGCGACGATACCGGCGCCGTGCGGGTCGATGAGACCATACCGGTACCGACCGAGGTGATCGATGCCGTCGGCGGGGATCCGGACCGGTTCGTGTCGTCCTGGCTCGCCGAAGAACGGTCGCGCGCACTGGATATCGCCCAGGGACCGCTGTACCGGCAGGTGCTCTTCCGGCTCGCGGACGACCGGCTCGGCTGGTTCCAGCGTTACCACCGCCTGATCAACGACGAACCGGGAATGCTCGCGATCGTCGCCAGGGTGCGCGAGGTTCTGGACGGGGTGCGTTCGGATCCGCCAGCGAGCGCACCATTCGGCCTCGTCGCGGACCGGCTCGAGAACGAGCGCCATTATCGCGAGTCGGGCGCATGGGCCCCCGATCGCGCCTACTGGGAGCGGTCGCTGTCCGCTGCGGACCGGCCCGAACCGATCCCGGCTGGCAGCGTGCAGACTCCGGTGACCGTGGGACTTTGGACCGAGCTGACGGCATCGACCGAGCTCACCAGGATCGCGCGGGCCTGCGGCGGTGGCGCTGCCGCCGTCGTGCTGGCCGCACTGGCCGTTTACGCATCCCGGCTGGCCGTGACAAGCGAGTACGTGGTCGCGGTCGCCCAAGGCGAAAATATTGTGCCGCTGCGGATTTCGGTACCGCGGCACGCGAGCTTCGACACGATCGTCAAACAGGTGGGGCTGGAACTGCGCCGGTCGCGGCGACACCGGTACATCCCCGACATCGATGAGCCCTGGTCCGAATCGCCGGTGCACGGGCAATGGCCGCTCTCGGTGCGCATGCTTACCGGCGCGGCACTGGACCGGCTGGGCGGATCCGCGGTGACCGCGTCCTTCGGGCCGGGGGTCGGGCTCACAGTTTGCGTCGACGACCGTGCCGCGGGAGGCTGGCGCATTGCCGTTGCGGCACAGGAGCATCGGGTGCACCGGGACCGGATCGTCCGGTTGCTGGATCGGCTCGCCCACGCACCGGGCATGCCGATCGGCCGCATCGGCCTCGCCGGGCCCGATGACATCGAATACCTCGCGGGTCCCGCTGCGGAAGTCCCGCCGGTGACACTGGCAGCCCTGCTCGCGGCCCAGGCTGCCCGCTCGCCGGATGCCGTCGCGCTCGTCACCATCGGACGCCGCATGTCCTACACGGAGCTGCACGATGCGTCGAATCGATTGACGCGCAGGCTGATTCGCCTCGGGGTGGGACCGGAGCAGTTGGTGGGAGTGGCGATCGGTCCCTCGACAGAGCAGATCGTGGCGGTACACGCGGTACTGGCGACCGGTGGCGCCTACCTGCCGCTGGACCCCGACCACCCGCGCGATCGGCACACCTACCTACTCGATATCACACAGCCGGTGTGCGTGCTGACGACCCGGCGCGACGGATTCGACGCGCCCCCGGGCACCCGGGTGCTGCACCTCGACGAACTCGACCTGTCCGGCGAATCGCCCGCCACGGTGACCGACGCCGACCGGATCGCCCCGATCCGCCCGGAAAACCTTGCGTACGTGCTGTTCACATCGGGGTCGACCGGACGGCCGAAAGGCGTCGGCGTCACGCACGCCGCCCTCTGCACGCACCTGGGCTGGATGCAGCACACGCACAGACTCGACGACACCGATGTCGTGCTGCGCAAGACCGCGCTGTCGTTCGACGTATCGGCATGGGAGGTGCTGTGGCCCTTCACCGTCGGCGCGCGAGTCGTCGTCGACGACTCCGGCGCGTACCGGGATCCGGTCGAGCTCGTGCGTCTGATCGCCGAGAATGCTGTCAGCACAGTACAATTCACGCCGTCTACGCTCGCGGCACACCGGCGGGCGGTAGTCGAACCGCTAGCGGCGAGTGTGCGCCGCGTACTCGTCGCGGGTGAGGCGATGACGCCCGGCCTCGCCGCGCACCTGCCCGCCGTCGCGCCGGGCGCCCGATACGACAACCTCTACGGTCCGACCGAGGCGACCGTCGCAGTCACTCGGCACGAGGTCGGCGCCCACGACATCGACGCGGTCCCGATCGGCGCGCCGTCCTGGGATACGCGTGCGTATGTACTGGACGCCTGTCTGCGGCCGGTCCCGGAAGGCGCACCCGGCGAGCTCTATCTCGGCGGTGCCGCGCTCGCTCGCGGCTACATCGCACGTGCTGGGCACACCGCAACGCGGTTCGTCGCCGACCCGTTCGGTAGTCCGGGGCGGCGGCTGTACCGCACCGGCGATATCGTGCGCGCCACCGGGTCAGGGGAGCTGGAGTTCCTGGGCCGCCGTGATTTCCAGGTGAAGTTGGGCGGTATCCGGATCGAACTCGGCGAGATCGAGGCGGTCCTCGCCGGGCAGGATTCCGTCGCGCAGGCGGTCGCGGCCGTCCACCACGGGGCGGTGGGCGATCGGCTGGTCGCCTACGTCACGGCCGCGGCCGGTCACCATATCGACCCGGCGGCAGTGCAGCAGCGGCTGAGCGAGGTGCTGCCGCGTCACCTGGTGCCGTCGTCGATCGACGTGCTGACTGAGCTACCCATGAACCGCTCCGGCAAGGTAGATCGAAAAGCGTTGCCTGCGCCCGTATTCGAGCCGACGCCGTTTCGTGCGCCGGGCACCGATGCGGAACGCGAACTCGCCGCGGTGTTCGCCGAGGTGCTGGGGCGCGACAGCATCGGCGTCGACGAGTCCTTCTTCGCGCTCGGGGGTGACAGCATCATGTCGATCCTGCTGGTGTCCCGCGCACGGGCGCGTGGCGTCGCGGTAACGGCGCAGCAGGTGTACGAGCACCGCACCGTCGCACGCCTGGCGGCCATCGCCGAGGCCGCCGACGCGGGCGAAACACCGCGGCTCGACGAGCTGCCGGGCGGTAGCGTCGGGGAGCTGCCTCTCACGCCGGTGATTCGCTTTCTGGTCGAGCGCGGCGGCAACTTCGACCGCTTCTGCCAGTCGATCACGGTTGATCTGCCCGACGGAATCGAGCGCGGCGCATTGGTTTCCACCATTTCCGCCGTCGTCGATCACCACGACATGCTGCGGTCGAGGCTCTACCGCGATGCCACGGGCGAGTGGCATCTGACTGTCGCACCACCCGGCAGCGTGGACGTCGACTCGTTGATCGACCATGTCGTGCACGACGCGGATCTCGACGGCGCCGAGCTCGCGGCGCTGGCCACCGCCGAGTTGAATGCCGCGGTCGACCGGATCGACCCGGCGACCGGCGCGGTCCTGCGGTTCGTCTGGCTCACCCCGGAGCCGCGCAGATCACCCGGCCTGCTGATCATCGCCGCGCACCACATTGCCGTCGACGGCGTCTCGTGGCGAATCCTGCTGCCCGACTTCGTCTCCGCGTGGGCGGCCGTCTCGGCCGGAAACACACCCGCGCTGCCCGGCGTCGGAACATCCATGCGGGCGTGGGCGCACGCGCTGGTCGACGCCGCGCGACACCAGGACCGGGTCGCGGAGCTGCCGGTCTGGCGCGAGATCGTCGATGGGCCGGATCCCTCGTTCGGTGACCGGCCGTTCGACCCGCACCGGGATTTCGCCGCGGACGTGGCGCACACCCCGATCGAACTCGACGAGCGTGACACCGCCGCGCTCATCACCGCGATACCCGGCCGCTACCGCGCTCGGGTGGCGGATGCGCTGTTGACGGCGCTCGCGCTCGCGGTCATCCGATGGCGGTCGCTACGCGGCGAAAGCGAGCGGTCGGTGCTGCTGCGGCTCGAAGGCCACGGACGCGAGCAGGGCGCGGTGGCGGGGGCGGACCTGTCCCGCACCACCGGCTGGTTCACTTCGATCGTCCCGGCGCGACTCGATCTGACCGGGGTGGATATCGACGACGCGTTCGCGGGCGGCCCCGCCATGGGCGCCGCCATCAAAGCCGTCAAGGAGCAGCTGCGGTCCGCCCCGCACAATGGCTTCGGGTACGGCCTGCTCAGATATCTGAACGAGGAGACGGCGGCGGCGCTGCCGCGCAAGGAGCCGGGGGAGATCTCGTTCAACTACTTCGGACACATCACCGGTATCGACCTCCCGGCGGAACTGTCCGGAATCGGCTGGCTGCCCGCACCCGAGTACGCCATGCTGCCGATCCGGCCCGACGCGCGGCGCGGCGCGCTCGGCGCCATCGAAGTGGATTCCATCGTCCTCGGCAACCGGCTCAGGACCAGCATCGGCTACGCGCGCACACTGTTCACCGACGCGGCGGGCGGGGAGCTGATTCGACTGTGGCGTGACGCGCTGGCCGCGGTCGCCCGGCACGCGCGGGATCCACGCGCGCGCGGCGGGTACACCCCGTCCGACTTCCCACTGGTCCCCCTCGCCCAGAGTGATATCGAGACGTGGGAGCGGCGATATCCCGCGCTGACCGAGGTGTGGCCGGTGTCGCCGCTGCAGGCCGGAATGATGTTCCATGCCATGTTCGATCCCGGCGCGGTGGACGTCTACACGGTGCAGCTGGTGCTGACCCTGGACGGCACGGTCGATGCGGTCCGGCTGCGGTCGGCCGCGGCGGCCGTGCTGGAGCGGCACCCGAACCTGCGCGCCGCCTTCGTCGTCGACCGGGACGGGACTCCCGTCCAGCTCGTCACCGGAGAGGCGGCACTGCCGTGGCGCGAAGTCGACCTGGCCGAGGCATCGGCCGGGACTGTCGATCGCGTACTCGACACCGAACGCGCGACGCCGTTCGATCTCGAACGGCCGCCGCTGCTGCGGTTCCTGCTGGCCCGCGTCGGCGCGGGCCGTACCCAGCTGGTCGTCACTTATCACCACCTGCTGCTCGACGGCTGGTCCATACCGCTGCTGCTGGGCGAGATCGTCGCGGGATATGCCGGGGTCACCGGCGAACCGCCGCGGCCCTATCGCCGGTACGTGGAATGGCTTGCCCGACAGGACAAGTCGGTATCTCGGCAGGTATGGGCGCAGGCGCTGTCCGATGTGCCGGAGCCGACGTTGCTGGCGGGCGAAGCGCCCGTGCGCGCACCTGCGACATTGCCCCTGGAGCACGAGATCACGCTGGACGAGACACGGACACAACGGCTTTCCCGCCTCGCGACCGAGCTCGAGGTGACTGTGAACACCGTCGTGCAGGCCGCGTGGGCAATCTTGCTGGCGCGCATGACCGATCAGGCGGACGTGGTTTTCGGCACCACCGTATCGGGTCGCCCCGCCGACCTGGCGGGCGTCGAATCCATGGTCGGGTTGTTCATCAATACCGTGCCGGTCCGGGTTCGGCTGGCTCCGGACGAAACCGTGGGATCGCTGCTGCGCCGGGTGCAGCGCGAACAGTTCGAGCTGGCGGCGCATCACCACGTGGGGCTTGCCGACATCGTTTCGCAGGGCGACGTCGGTGAGCGCGGCCTGTTCGACACGCTATTGGTGGTCGAGTCGTATCCGTTCGATGCGGCGCGGCTGCGCGCGGACGCCGCCACGAGCGCCGACATGACCATCACCGGATTGCGGTCCCGGGAGGCAACTCATTACGCGCTGACGCTGACCGTGCGGCAGCGCGACCGACTGCACATCCTGGCGGGCTGGCGGCCGGACCTGCTCGAGGAGGCAACCGTGGCCCGGCTGGGTGAGCGCCTGGTGCGGGTGCTGCTGGCGATCGCCGAGAATCCGGATATCTCGGTGGCCGGTATCGACCCGCTCGGTGCGGCGGAACGAAATCTGGTGCTGGAGCGCTGGCAGCGGCCCGGAGAGGTGCCCGACGCCACTCTCGTCGACCTCTTCTGGGCGCAGGCGGCCGCTCGACCGGATGGCGTCGCCGTGCGGCACGGGGCCCGCGCACTGACCTACCGTGAGCTCGACCATGCCTCCGCCGAGCTGTCGCGTGCCCTCGCGGCCCGTGGGGTCGGGCCCGAATCGCTGGTTGCCGTGGCCGTTTCGCGTTCGGTCGAGTTGATCGTGGCGATGCTCGGTGTGTTGCGGTCCGGGGCTGGCTATATTCCGCTCGACCTCGATAATCCCGTCCGGCGCCTGGAATTCGTGCTCGCCGAGACCGATCCGGACTGCGTAGTCACGACAGCGGCCGAGCGCGCAGCGCTGCCCACGAATGACCTGCCATGCCTTGTCCTCGATGGTGCGGATGGTCTGGTGCCGCCCGATATCGCGCCCGCGGCGCCGAACCCGGACGACGTCGCCTATGTGCTGTACACCTCCGGTTCGACGGGGTGGCCGAAGGGCGTGTGCGTGACGCACCGCAATGTCGTCGCGATGCTCGCCGCCACCCGCTCGCTACTGGACGTCGACCAGAACGACGTATGGACGATGTTCCACTCCCACGCCTTCGACTTCTCGGTATGGGAGATGTGGGGTGCGCTCGCGACCGGCGGCACGCTCGTCATCGTGGACTCCGCCATGACGCGCTCGCCCGCGGAGTTCGGTGAACTGCTTGCGCGAGAACGGATTACGGTGCTCAGTCAGACACCATCGGCGTTCTACACGCTGCTCGACAACGACAGCGCCGCTACCGGACCCGCGCTGCGGCACATCGTGCTCGGCGGCGAGGCCCTCGATCTGCGCAGGCTGCGTGCGTGGTACGACGCCCGCCCGGCCACGGGGACGCGGATCTCGAATCTGTACGGCATCACCGAGGCGACGGTGCATGCCACACACCTGGCGCTGGATCACGAACGCGTCGGGTCGGCGCGGGCCAGTGTCATCGGTCGCGGCCTACCGGGAACGACCGTCCGCGTGTTGGATTCGCGGCTGCGCCCGGCACCGGTCGGCGCGGCGGGCGAGCTCTACCTCGCCGGGCACCAGATCGCCCGCGGCTATCACGCGCGCCCGGCGACGACCGCGGACCGCTATGTGGCCGACCCGTTCGCAGCGCCCGGCACCCGCATGTATCGCACCGGCGACCTGGCGCGCTGGAACGCCGACGGGCACCTCGAATACCTCGGGCGCGGCGACGAACAGGTGAAGATCCGCGGCTACCGGGTCGAACCGGCCGAGATCGAGGCCGCACTGCTCGAACACGAATCGGTGGCGCAGGCCGCCGTCGTGGCCCGCGCCGATGGGAGGCAGCTGGTCGCGTACGCGGTTCCCGCGGCGGATGCGATACTCGACTCTGCGGCGCTGGAAACGCATGTCGCGCAGCGGGTTCCGATGTATATGCGACCCGCCGCCATCGTCGCGATCGATACGTTGCCGCTGACCTCCAACGGCAAACTGGACCGTGCGGCGCTGCCCGATCCGGTCTTCCGGCCGCGCTCGTCGCAGGCGCCACGCACCGTCGCCGAACGGGCGATAGCCGAGGTGTTCGCCGAGGTGCTCGGCGTCGACCAGGCGGGTGTGGACGACTCTTTCTTCGCCCTCGGCGGAGACAGCATCACCTCGATTCAGCTCGCCTCCCGGGCGCGGGCCAAGGGCCTGCACGTCACGCCGAGGGACGTCTTCGAGCACCGTACGGTGGCCGGAATCGCCATAGCGGCACGGACCGTGGATTCCGGCGCGGAGGTGCCGCGTCTGCCGGAACTGCCCGGCGGCGGTGTCGGCGAACTGCCGCTCACCCCCGTCGTGCGCTGGTTGACCGAACGTGGCGGCACCTTCCGTCGCGTCAACCAGACCCTCATCCTCGAGTTGCCCCTCGGGATCGACCGCGACGCCGTGACATCCGCCGTCGTGGCGGTCGTCGACCGGCACGACATGCTGCGCAGCAGGCTGTTCCGCGACGGTGCGGGCGAGTGGCGGCTGGAGACATCGCCGCCGGGTGCCGTCGATCCGGCGGAGTTGTTGCGCCGGTGCGATATCGATGACGTGGACACCCTGCAGGCGGTCGCCGCCGTGGAGGTCGACGCCGCACTGGACCGCCTCGACCCGGCGACCGGCGTCGTGGTGCAGTTCGTCTGGCTCGAGCCGGTGCGCACGGGCGTGCCCGGCCGACTGATCATGTGCGCACACCACATCGCCGTGGATGGTGTGTCATGGCGAATCCTCATTCCCGACCTGCTCGCGGCCATGCAGCCGAGCGCGAAAGGGTTACCGCCGCAACTGGATCCGCCCGGCACCTCCATGCGCCGGTGGTCGCAGGCCCTGGTCGACGCGGCACGTGATCCGAGCCGGATCGCCGAACTCGGTATGTGGCGGCGCATCTGCGCGACGCCGGATCCGCTGCTCGGGTCCCGGCCGCTGGACCCCGGTATCGATATCGCATCGCGCATCGCGACGGTGGATGTCACCGTGGACGAGACGGTCACCGAGGCGCTCGTGCGGACCGTACCCGGCCTGTTCCACGCTGGAGTCGACGAAATCCTGATATCCGCGCTGGCCGTCGCGCTCACGGTATGGCGGGCACGGCGCGGCGAGAACGTACCGGTGTCGCTGCTGCGGCTGGAGGGCCACGGCCGCGAAGAACAGATCGCGCCCGGCGCGGACCTGTCCCGCACAGTGGGGTGGTGCACATCGCTCTACCCGGTCCGGCTGGACCTCACCGATATCGACACCGCGGAAGCACTGGCCGGTACCGACGCGGCCGGGGCGGTGATCAAGGCGGTCAAGGAACAGTTGCGCGCCATCCCCGATCGCGGGATCGGCTACGGACTGCTGCGCTACTCGAACCCCGACACCGCGGAACTGCTGCCGGGACCGATGCCCGGACAGATCGGCTTCAACTACCTCGGACGCGTCGACGACCGCGGTGCCGGAGTCCGCACGACGCGGGCCGATCCGGACCCCGACCTGCCCGCGCCCGCCGCGATCGATATCGACGCGATCGTGACCGGCTCCGGCCTCCGTGCCGGATTCGCCTATCCCGAAACACTTCTCGAAGCCGCCGAGGTGTCGGAGCTGGCCGATCTGTGGGTGAACGCGCTCGTCGCGATCACCGCCCACGCCCGGACCGCGCATGCGGGCGGGCACACTCCATCGGACTTCCCACTGGTCCGGGTGAGCGGGGCCGACATCGCCCGGTGGGAGCGCGCCTACGGACGGCTCACCGATGTGTGGCCCCTCGCGCCGCTGCAACCGGGGCTGTATCTGCACGCCATGCTCGCCGAGCCGCTACCGTCCGGTCGCACCGCGGTCGACGTCTACAACGTGCAGGCGGTACTCCGTATCGACGGAGCGGTCGACGGCTATCGGCTGCACCGGGCCGCGCGGGAAATACTGCGGCGGTATCCGAATCTGCGCGCGGCATTCGTGGCCGACAGCACCGGCACATCCCGGCAGGTGGTGCCGGAGACCGTCGAATTACCGTGGCGCGAGGTGGATCTGCGCGCCGATGGCGAACTGTCCGAACTCCTCGCCCGAGACCGCGCCCACTGGTTCGACCCGGCCGGACCGCCGCTGATGAAATTCACTCTGGCCCGCGTCGGGGTCTCGGCCTACGTATTGATCGCGACATACCACCACATTCTGCTCGACGGCTGGTCGGTGCCCCTGGTGCTGCGAGATCTCATGGCGCTCTATGCCTCCGACGATCCGCTGCCGCTGCCTGGAGGATCGTTCCGCGCCTATCTCGCGTGGAACCACGACCGCGACGCGACCGCGTCCGCGGCGGCATGGCGGCGGGCGCTGGACGGTGTGCCCGCGCCGACACTGGTCGCCCCGGCCACCCGCAACCGGGAAATCACCGCCGCCACAGCGGAATACCGCTGGGCGCTCGACCCGGATGCCACCGCTGCACTCGGTGTGACCGCGATGGAACTCGGGATCACGGTCAATACGGTGCTCCAGGTCGCCTGGGCAATCCTGCTGGGGCGCAGGCTCGGCCGCGCGGATGTGGTGTTCGGCGCGATCGTTTCGGGCCGTCCGGCCGCACTGCCCGGCGTCGAATCGATTGTCGGACTGTGTATCAACACCGTGCCGGTGCGGGTGCGCATCGCCGCGGACATGCCCGCGGCGGTGCTCATGGGTGCCGTACAGGCCGAGCAGGCGGAACTGATCGAGCACCACCACCTCGGCCTGACCGAGATCCACGCCGCCGCCGGACTGCGGGACACACTGTTCGACACGGCTCTGGCGTACGAGTCCTATCCGGTCGATACCGAGCAGCTCGCCGCGGTGGCCGCCGCGGTCGGCGGCGTCACCGGCACCGGCGTCGAACTGCACGACGCGACGCACTATCCGCTGACGCTCACCATCGATCCGGGCACCTCGCTGACCATCCGATTCGGTTACCTGCGTGACCTTTTCGACGAAACACAGGTGGCCGCGCTCGGCATCGAACTGCGGCACCTGCTCACCGCGTTCGTGCGAGACCCGTATGCCGCCATCGAGGAGTTGCGATGACGTCGAGCCTGCCGCTGACGAGAGCTCAGCACCATGTATGGGTCGCCCAGCAATTCGACGACACCGGGCGACGGTTCGTGATCGGCGGGTACGTGCACATCCACGGCACGGTCGACGAGGTGGCGTTCGAGCGGGCGCTGCGCATCGTCGTCGCCGGAGCCGAGACGATGCGGGTGCGGTTCGGCACCGATGCCGAGGGCGAGGTCGTCCAGATCCTCGCTGACGTGGCCGACTGGCCCCTGCACCGCAATAGTTTTCGCGACGCGGCCGACCCGCACGGTGAGGCGGTGCGTTACATGTACGCGGCGCTCGACCGGCCCTTCGACCTGTCCCGTGCCCCGCTGTTCGAACACCATTTGATCGATCTCGGCGCCGAAGGCACCGCGTGGTTCGTCAAATCGCATCACGCGGTTCTCGACGGCGCCGCCTCGGCCGCCATGGTCAAGCGGGTCGCCGACGCCTACACCGCGCTCGTCGCCGGTCGGACGGTGCCGGAATCGGTGTTCGATCGAGTGGAGGCCCTCGTGGCCGAGGATCTTCGCTACCGCGCCTCCGCGCGGTTCGCCGACGATCGGCGGTTCTGGGCGCAACGGCTCGCGATCCCGGGACCCGACGATGCGCCGCTGTTCGCCGGGATCCCGGCGGCGACCGACGGGCCCCGGTACATCAGGCACGTCGGGGCCCTCGACGCACCGGCGTGGCATGCTCTCCGGGCCCGTGCGGATACGTCGGGAACCGCGTGGCCCGCTTGGGTGTTCGCCGCGATCGCCATACTGCTGCATGCGGATTCGGGTGCGCACATGGTCACGCTCGGCCTCGCCGTGCCCGCGAAACGCTCCCGCACCGCGCTCGGGGTCACCGCGAATATCGTCCCGCTGCGCATACCGGTCGACCCGTCCGCATCCGTCGGCGAACTCGTCGCAGCGGTGCGTGCCGAATCCCTGATCATCCTGCGCCACCAGCGCTACCAGCAGGCCGACATGCTCGCCGACCTCAGGGCGGGCGGTGTCGGGGGCGGTGTCGTCGGCCCCACGATCAATGTGTTGCCCATGCAGAAGGACCTGCGCTTCGGCACCGAAACCGCTACCCTGCGCCATCTATCGGCCGGGCGCTCCGACGACCTGACGATCGGTGTATACGACAACGGCGATCCGGTCCTGCCCCTCGTACTGGAATCCAGCACGCTCAGGTATTCCGAGCACGACCTGGCCGCGCACCACCGACGGCTAACCGAGACGATCGCCGCCATAGCCGCAGCCCCGGAGGATCTCCCGGTCGGCCGCCTGCGCACACCGGCGGACCAGGCCTTGGTAGTCCTGCTGCGCCCAGTTCCGCGAACGCTGCCGGATTCGGCATCGCGAATACTGCTGGACTCGGCGCCGCGAACGCTGCCGGATTCGGCGCCGCGAATACTGCTGGACTCGGCGCCGCGAACGCTGCTGGACTCGGCATCGCGAATACTGCTGGACTCGGCGCCGCGAACGCTGCTGGACTCGGCGCCGCGAACGCTGCTGGACTCGGCATCGCGAACGCTGCCGGATGCGGCGTTTCGTACACCGCCGGAGCCGGAACTCCGATCCTTCCCAGAAGATCCAGCGCGACCCGCCCCTGCCGCGGAACTGCCGGAGACGCTTGTCGATTGGTTCGAGCAGACCGTCACCGCACGCGGCGACGCCACCGCCGTCGTCTGCGGCGGCGAGTCGCTCACCTATGCCGAATTGGACGGGCGCAGCCGGAAATTGGCCGAGCTCGTTGCCGGATACGGTGTGGGTGCAGGGGAATTCGTGGCTCTCGCGCTGCCCCGATCCGTGGACCTCATTGTCGCCATGCTCGCCGTGCTGCGGGCAGGCGCCGCCTACGTTCCTTTGGATCCCGACTATCCGGAGCAGCGGCTGCGCGCCGTGGTCGCCGACGCGACCCCCGCGCTGATCGTCACCGGTGGGGGAGTCGCCCTGCCGGATTCGGTCGCGACGGTACCCGTCCTGCGAATCGGGGACCGGCCACCGGCCGAGCCCGCGGCCCGTCCGACCGCCCTGCACCCTGCCTACATCATCCACACCTCGGGCACGACCGATCGCCCCAAGGGTGTGGTGGTCACGCACGCGAACGTGGTACGACTGCTCGCCTCGGCACAATCGTGGTTCGGGTTCGGCGCGGACGACGTGTGGACTCTGTTCCACGCCACCGCATTCGACTTCTCGGTGTGGGAAATCTGGGGTGCCCTGTGCCACGGCGGCAAGCTCGTCGTCGTCGACGCCGAGGTGGCGCGCTCGCCGGGCGATTTCCTGGATCTACTGGTGGCGCAACGGGTTACCGTGCTGAATCAGACGCCGTCCGCATTCGGGATGCTGGTCGACGCCCTGACCGGCAGGCCCGCCGCGAGCGAGGAGCTGTCGCTGCGCTGCGTGATCTTCGGCGGCGAACCGGTGGAGCCGTGGCGGCTGGCCGCCTGGTGGTCGCGACGCGATCGGGAGCGGACGCGTCTGGTCAATATGTACGGAATCACCGAGACGACGGTGTTCAGTACCGGCACGTCCTTGCCGCCCAACCCGTCGGCGGGCGACATCGGCACACCGCTACCGGACCAGTCCGTGTACGTGCTCGACGCCATGCTGTGCCCGTGTCCGCCGGGCATCCCGGGCGAGCTCTACGTCGCAGGACCTGGCGTTGCCGCGGGATATCTGCGCCAGCCCGGCCGCACGGCGGCACGTTTCACCGCCGACCCGTACGGCCCACCCGGCACCGTCATGTATCGCAGCGGCGATATGGCGCGCTGGACCGGCACCGGCACACTCGAATATCTCGGCCGGGCCGACCGGCAGGTGAAGGTGCGTGGCTTCCGGATCGAGCCCGGTGAGGTCGAGGCCGCCCTGTGCGAACACCCGGCCGTGCGTGCGGCGGCGGTCTTGACCGTCGAGTACCGACCCGGTGACCGCAGGCTCGTCGCCTTCGTCACGGGGGACGAGGTCGACGTCGACATCGCTCGCACCGGAGTCGCCAAGTTGCTTCCCGCGCACGCGATTCCATCCGCGATCATTGCCGTCGACACCATCCCGATGACACCCAACGGCAAGATCGACCAACGGCGGCTGCGTGCCATCACCACGAACGGCGCCGCACGCGCCGCCGGTGCACCACCGCGCACCGACATCGAGGCGCGGCTGCACGCGCTGTTCGTCGACGTGCTCGGCCATGACGGCATCGGCATCGACGACGGCTTCTTCGCTTCCGGTGGGGACAGCATTCTGGCCGTCCGGCTGGCGGATCGCGCGCGGACGGCCGGGCTGGCCATGTCCCCGCGAGACGTATTCGAACACCAGACTGTGCGCGCGCTCGCGCGCACAGTCGGCACTGCCCGTCCTGTCGCCGCGCCTGCGGTCGCGAGCATCCAGGCCACAACCAGCGATGGCCGTCGATTCCTGCCCGCGACACCATTGCAGTCCGGCCTGCTGTTCCACTCCCTGTACGAAATCGAGGACCCCTATCTCGTCCAGTGTGCACTCGAGCTGGACGGCGCGGTCGACGCGGATCGGCTGCGCACCGCCCTGAAATCCGTGCTCTCGCGGCACCCGGAGCTGATGGGATCCTTCGTCGCCGACGACAGTGCGCAGCTGCGGTACGAGATTCGCGACGACATCGGATTACCTTGGCGGGTAGTTGATCTCGTCGCGTCGACGGCCGACGAGCGAAAGCACGCCGTCGACCGGGTGTGCGCAGAGGACACCATGATCGATCCGCTCGCGGCGCCGCTGCTCACGCTCACCCTGATCCGCACTGAGGTGCGACGCTCCACTCTGGTGCTCACCCACCATCACGCGCTGCTCGACGGCTGGTCACTGGGAATCCTGTTGCGCGAGTTGCTGATCGGCTACCGCGGCATCGAGCTCCCGCCAGCGACACCGTTGCGCCGGTTTCTGGAATGGTCCGCCGCGCAGGACCGCGACAGCGCCCGCCGGGCCTGGGGCGAGGCGCTCGGCGGAGCCGAACCGAGCAAGGTGGCGCGAGCCGATCGGCAGCCGTGGCAGCGGCCAGAAGACCACACGTTCCGAATGCCGGACGCCATGGTCACCGCGCTGCGCGAGCGGGCCGCCGAACGCGGGTTGACGCTCAACTCGCTGATGCAGGCCATGTGGGCGATGGTGCTGTCGAACCTGACCGGCGGCGATGACGTCGTCTTCGGTATCACCGTATCCGGCCGTGCGGGCGCCGAGATGGAAGACGTCGTCGGGCTGCTCATGAACACCGTGCCCCTGCGAGTGCGTTTGGCTCCGGGGGAGTCTCCGCTCGACCTGGCCGCTCGGATCCAGACCGGGCGCGCGGAACTGATGGAGCACGACCATCTCGGCCTGCCCGAGATCGCGTCCGCAGCGGGGGAGACCGACCTTTTCGACACCTCGCTCGTCTTCGAGAACTTCCCCGTCGACACCGATCTGCTCGACGACCCGGACGCGGGTTTCTCGGTCGAGTCCGTCGAAGTCCGTGGGGGAACACACTTTCCGCTGACGGTGGTCGTCGTCCCCAGCGGCAGCGAGTTGACCTTCCGGATCGGCGTGCAGCTCGCCCGCATCGACTGCCTCGCCGACGCGGACGACTTGTGGTCGCGGATCCTGGCCGCCTGCGAGGCGCTCGCCGAACGACAGCAGTCGCTGGTCGGGCGCGTCGCCCTGTTCGAGCCCGCGCGCCGGATCGAGCTGCTGGCCGCCGGACGCGGGACGCGCACCGATATCGAAAACGCCAGCATCGCCGACTGTTTCGAGGCGGTCGTGCGACAGTGCCCGCAGCATATCGCGATCTGGTCCGGCGGCGTGGAGATCACCTACGCGGAATTGAACGCCCGTGCCAATCGTGTCGCCCGGTGGCTGCAAGGCCGCGGCGCCGGACCGGGGGTTCCGATCGGCATCGCGCTGCCGCGCTCGGTCGAGCTCGTGGTCGCCTTTCTCGCCGTTTACAAACTGGGGTCGGTGTGCGTACCGCTCAGCGACCGCTATCCGCCCGCACACGTGCGGCGGCTGCTGCGTTTTACCCGAACCGATTTGGTGCTGGACGATCTCGACGGCGCGGCCGCGGCGACCGACGACGACAGTGACCTCGGCATCTCCATCGCCGCCGACGCGGTCGCGACGCTCATGTTCACATCCGGGTCGACCGGGGCGCCGAAGGGCGTCGAGGTGACCCACCGCAATATCGTTGTGCGGGCGCGCGATCGCGTCGGCCACGGCGACGGGCACGAACGGGTGCTGATGCACCTGCCGCACACATGGGACATGGTCGTGTACGAGCTGTGGCTGCCGCTGCTGACCGGTCGCACCGTGGTGCTCGCGCGGCCCGGCGTGCTCGATGTCCACGACTACGCGCAGGTGCTGCGCGCGGGACGTGTCACGTCGATGCTGTTGTCGGCGGGCCTGTTTCACTTGCTGGCCGAGCAGGCTCCGGACGAGCTCGGCCGTCTGTCGGAACTCGCGGTCGCAGGGGACGTGCTGTCGCCGCGGGCCGCCGTGGCCGTGCGCCGGGGCGAGGAACCGCCTCGGGTGCGGAACCTGTACGGGCCGGTCGAGGCGACGAGCTTCGCCGTGACCTTCTCGATCCCCGACGACGCGTCTCCCGAACTGCCGGTCCCGATCGGCCGTCCGGCCGACAACACTCGTGTCACCGTGCTCGATTCGGCGCTGCGGCCGGTACCTCCCGGTGTATCCGGAGAGATCTATCTGTCCGGTACAGGGCTCGCCAACGGCTACCACCGGGCCGCAGCCCGCACCGCGGAGCGGTTCGTGGCGGACCCGTACGGCGCGCCCGGTGCCCGCATGTACCGCACGGGTGACCTCGGCCGTTGGGACGCGGCCGGATTGCTGCATTTCCTCGGCCGCGCCGACCGGCAGTTGAAGATCAATGGATTCCGGGTCGAACCCGGGGAGGTGGAAGCGGCGATTCGACGTGAGCCAGGCATTGCCGCGGCGATAGTCACGCTGCGGCGGGTCGGCAGCGGGCAGTCTCTGGTCGCGCACGTCGTCGGGCGCGACGGCGTCGACACCGTCGCACTGCGGACCCGGCTGGCCGCGAGCTTGCCCTCTTACCTGGTGCCGTCGGTGATTGTGCGGGTCGACGAACTGCCGTTGACCAGCACGGGCAAAGTCGATATCGGCGCGCTCCCGGCGCCGCCCGGCGCTGCTCCCGTTCCCGTCCGGACACCGCGTCAGCAGGTCATCGCGGCAGCCTTCGCGCAGGCGCTCGGCGGCCCGGAGGTCGCAGTCACCGACGACTTCTTCGCACTCGGCGGCAACTCCCTGTCCGCGATTCGCGTTGTCGCCGCTGTCCGGTCCGCACTCGGCGTCGAGGTGTCGCTGCGCGATCTGTTCGAGTCACCGACGATTGCCGCACTGGAGCAGGTGCTCGATCGGCGCGGGCTGGGCACGGAGACTGCCCGGCCGGGCTTCGCGCACGTTCCACGCACCGACCCGGTCCCGCTTTCGCCCGCGCAGTCGCGTCTGTGGACGGTGAACTATCTCGGCGGGCAGCAACCCGACTACCTGATCGCGACCGCGCTCGACATCCATGGACCGCTCGACGCGGCGGCGGTTCAGGCGGCGATCGGCGATCTGGTCGCCCGGCACGAAATCCTGCGCACAGTGCTGCCGTATGCGGTGGACGGCCCGGTGCAGCGGATTCTGCCGGTCGGGTCGGCGCAGCCGGATTTCCGCATCGTCGACGCCGACGGTATCGACAGTGTCGAGCGGGCAATGGAATCCGAGATGCTGCGCGGGTTCGACCTGACGGTGCAGCAGCCGATGCGAACACGCCTGTACCGGTTGGGTCGCGAGCATCACGTCTTGTTCGGGGTGGTCCATCACATTGCTGGCGACGGTGAATCCATGGGCATTCTCCAGCGTGAATTCCTGACCGCCTACCAGGCGCGAGCTGCCGGGCAAGTACCGCAATGGCTTGGTCCGGCAACGCAATTCGCGGACTACGCCATGTGGTTGCGGGGCCTGCTCGGCCCGGATACCCACGTGCTCGAGCAGCAGACGCGGTACTGGCGCACCATGCTCGACGGCGTGCCGGAACATCCGGTGCTCCCCGTCGACCGTCCGCGCGCCGATCGGCGGGCGAATACGGCGGCGGCGGTGCCCATTCTCATCGACGCCGACTCCCATCACAGGCTCGCCCGCACTGCCCTCGACTACCGGGTGAGCACCTACATGCTGGTGCACACCGCGCTCGCGATAGCGCTGAACGCTCACGGCGCCGACACCGATCTGCCCATCGGGTTGGCATTGAGCGGACGCGATTCGGAAGGGCTGCAGGATGTCGTCGGGTGCGTGGTCGACACCGCGGTGGTGCGCCTCGACCTGTCGGGTGCGCCCACTCATCGCGAACTCGTCCATCAGGTCCGCGAGCGCGTTCTCGGCGCGTACGAGAACAAGGAGTTTCCCTTCGATCGTCTTGTCGCGCTGGTGAACCCGCCACGCTCGCGGACCCATCATCCGCTGTTCCAGGTGATGGTGACCTATCTGCGCGGATTCGACATCGGCACGGCCCCGGATGGATTCGCGATCCGGCACCGGCCGGTGCCGGTGCGCCGAACCCCTTTCGAGCTACTGCTGAACCTGCGGGAGGAATACCACCCCGACGGACAATGCGCCGGAATCCGCGGCGAGATGGTCTACGCCACCGAACTTTTCGATCAATCGACGGTCGAGTCCATCGTCGCCGCGATGACCACCGCGCTGGAGGCGATGTGCGCGAGCCCTGATGGCGGGGCTATCCCTCGAGAAAACGCAATAGCTCCGCGGTGACGAATT
This sequence comes from Nocardia pseudovaccinii NBRC 100343, assembly GCF_001613225.1. GTDB lineage: Bacteria > Actinomycetota > Actinomycetes > Mycobacteriales > Mycobacteriaceae > Nocardia > Nocardia pseudovaccinii. The sequence goes on along the minus strand of NZ_BDBY01000253.1, from coordinate 22,245 downwards.
GCGGATTCTCCTCGACGAGCCAGTGCCCCGCGTGCGGCACGTCGACCGCCTGCACGATGTTCGTCATGCGCGCGGCCACTGTGGCGCGGACCGCATCGAGTTGGCCCTGCGCGGTCATGAGCAGGGTGGCGACTCGCGTCGGTGCTGCTGCCACGGTGTCGTGGACGTCCTTGTCGAGGGCGCGGTAGAGGTCGAAGCCGCCCGACAGGGTCTGGGGGCGGCTGTAAGTGCGTGCGTATTCGTTGATCTCGGCGTCGGTGAACGGGGACCGGTCCGAGGTGCCGCCGAATGCCGTGCCGCCGAACGAGACCTGGGGGTAGAACAGTGCCAGGTAATCGCGGACGTCGTCGCCGACGACCATCTCCGGGATCCGGCGCTGGGAGTGGAAGGCGATGTGCCAGCTCAGTGAGCGGTACGTGGACGCATCCATCGCGGGTCCTGGGAGCGGCAGGTCGAGATAACCGAGGCGTGCGGTGTCGGCGGGGAATCGGCTGGCGTACTGGAATGCTACCGCGGCGCCGAAATCGTGCCCGACGACGCGTGCGTCACGCACTCCGAGCCGGTCCGCGATCAGGGCGTGCACATACCGTGCCAGAGTGGCTTTGTCGTAGCCGGTCGGTGCACCAGTGCTGTCACCCAAGCCGGGAAGGTCGACGGCGTAGACGGTGTGGTGCTCGGCGAGTGCGGGCATGATCGGCCACCAGCCGTACCAGGTCTGCGGCCAGCCGTGGATCAGCACGACCGGCGTGCCGCTGCCGCCGGTCACGTAGTGCATACGGACGCCGTCGATGTCGGCGAACTCGTGTCGAAAGGTGTTCTCGAACTGTGGATTTCCCTGGGTGGCAACGGCGTAGGGGGCAACATTGATGGAGGTCGGCGTGGAGCAGGCTGCGGTGCCGACCGTGATCAGCAGGGTGAGCGCGACGGTAGCGACCGCGCACGCGGTGCGGAGGTAGCGGTGCGTCGGCGGCCGGATTGCGGTGATCATGTGTTCCTGTCCTCTGGGAGAAGAAGTCAGCGTCCGGTTGTGCCGTCGATCAGTTCGCGGAGGATGTCCGCGTGGCCCGCGTGGCGGCCGGTCTCCTCGATCATGTGGGTGAGTGCCCAGCGGAGGCTGGGAGCGGGACGGCCCGGCCGCCGTCGAGGGACCGGTGCGCCGAGATCGGTGCAGCCGTCGAGTATTTCGTTGGCGCGCTCGACCGCATCTCGGTAGCGGGCGACCACATCGGCCACGCTGTCGGCTGGCGCTGCCTGGAACGTCGCCTGCCAGTCGATGATGTTGTCCCCGAGGAACATCGAGCGTTCGACGAAGGTCAGATGCTGGAGCAGCCCGAGCAGGTTCGTGCCCGACGGCACTGCGGCTGTTCGCACCTGTCGTTCGGGGGCGCCCTCGACCTTCGCGGTGATCGCGGCCCGGAGGTAGTCGAGGAATCCGCGCAGGATTTCGGTCTCGCTGCTTCCGGTCGAGGGCGGCGGGGTGTCGCCGCGGCGTTTGCGGCGCGTGGTGGTGCTCATCGAGCCTCCTGTGGTCGGCACGCGCCCAGTCTCGCCACGCTCACTACGATCTGGCACGCGATCTTGCTGTTCCGGCAAGATGGCCTCGTGGATCGCGAAACGGACGACGTGCTCGACGCGGTGGGGCCGCGGCTGCGTGCGCTGCGGCGCGACCGCGGCATCACCCTCGCCGACCTCGCCGCGGCGACCGGCGTATCGGAGAGCACCCTGTCCCGGCTGGAGAGCGGGCAGCGCAGGGCGACCCTCGAGTTGCTGCTGCCGCTCGCCCGCACCTACGACATTCCGCTGGACGACCTCGTCGGCGCCCCGCGCACCGGCGACCCGCGGATACACCTGAAGCCGATCCGGCGGTCCGGGATGATCTTCGTGCCGCTGTCCCGGCGGCCGGGCGGGATACAGGCGTTCAAGATGATCATTCCCGCTCAGCCGGAACCGCTCGAACCGACCCCGCAGACGCACGAAGGCTTCGAATGGCTGTACGTGCTCAACGGTCGCCTGCGGCTGGTGCTCGGCGAGCGCGACATGACCTTACGGCCAGGGGAGGCCGCCGAGTTCGACACGTCCTTGCCGCACTGGCTGGGCAGCGCCGACGGTGGAGTAGTCGAGTTGCTGATCCTGTTCGGCCTGCAAGGAATGCGTGCGCACGTGCGCGCCGACCCGCATCGGTCGTCGCACGGCGGTAGCAGGCGATGAGCTCGGCGAAATAACCGTCAGCGCTGTGTTTCCGCAGCGGTCCGCAGGTCGGCCAGCCAGGCTTCGAGACCGGCACCGAGAAAGTGGGTGGAGGTCGGCACGTCCGCTTCGACCTGTGCTCCGTGCCAGTTCTCCTCGGTGCGCACCAGGACGCCGCCGTCCACCGGGGTGAAGGTCCAGACATGAATTCCGCCGTCGATGCGCATCCCATCACCGATCGCCGGTCCGCTCCAGCGGATGCACCGAGAGGGTTGCAGCTGCTGGACGGTGGAGGTGATTGTCAGGGTGGTCGCGGGGGTCGTGGCGGTGGCGGGGGCAGGAGTGGTCCATCGGAACTGCGAACCAGCTTGCAGCGGCCCCGAATCCAGACGCTCGATGCTGGTGACCGGCTTTTGCCATGAGGACCAGCGTGCTAGATCGGTCTGCAGATTCCAGACCACGTCCAGGGGCGCTTTGATCAGGGCCTCGGTCCGGTAATGAATCGGCGCGGCCGCGTCGATGCCCGCGCCCTCGCAGGTCAGCGGAGCCGACTCGGCCGGGCCGTCGGCATGCGCAGAGGTGACGGTGGCGCTCAGGAATGCGGCGGACAAGGCGATCCCGAGCAGAGCGGCCCGTCCGCGGCGACGGATGGTGCCGGACTCGGCGTGCGCCTTCGGGGCGCTGGACAGGCGAGTGTCGTTCATGGTTGTACTCCTCAGCGACGGGCTCCCATGAATTGGTGAGCATATATTGCAATGGTTAGAGGTTATAACGCCCGCGCGGTGAGAAGCAAGAGCAAAAGTGATACCTTCTAACCAAAGAGTGTGGCGTGTAGCCGGGAAGGGAGCGGTCCATGGCAAACCCAGGTGCGAAGAGCCCGCGGGAGCGCTATCGGATGCAGATGCGGGCGGAGATCAAGCAGTGCGCCTGGCAGCAGATCGCCACGGCGGGCGCGTCCGCGCTGTCGCTCAACGCCATCGCCAAACAGGTGGGCATGAGCGGCCCCGCTCTGTACCGGTACTTCGCCAGCCGCGACGAACTGATCACCGAACTCATTCGCGACGCCTACCGCAGCCTCGCCGACACCTTGCGCACGGCCCGGGACTCCGGCGCCGACCTGGCCGGACTTGCCTACGCGCTACGGGAGTGGGCCTTGGCCGACCCACAGCGATACTTCCTCATCTACGGCACGCCCGTCCCCGGCTACCACGCACCCGACGACACCACCGAGATCTCGAACGAGATCATGACGACGTTGATCGAGGCATTCTCCGCGCTGCCCCCGGACCCACGTACGACACCGTTCGACACCCACCTCGAACACCATCGCCGATGGGCCGCCGACGACTCGGTACCGACCACAACCCTGCGCCGAGCGGTGTCCTTCTGGACCCGGCTGCACGGCGTCCTCTCCCTCGAACTCGCCGGGCATTTCACCGGAATGGAATTCGACCCGGACCTGCTGTTCGCCGACGAACTCGACACTCTCATCACACAGTGACCACGCCGCGGCAGTGTGTCACAACCACTCGTGCAGGACCTCCGCGATACGCCGGAGCGCCGCATCGGTGGTCATCCGCCAGTGTGTGGTGGCCACCGGGTGGTTGTGCACGGTACCGGTCACCGCGGCAGTCCAGGTCGCGGCGCAGACGGAACCCGTCGGATCGTCGTGGGCCGCAGTGAAATAGACGACGTCGCCATCGAAGGACCGCGCACGATATGCCGCGTCGAGAGCCGCCGAGTCGATCGCCGCGGCCACGACCCGTTCGATCCGCGCGGCCCCGAAGGATGCGAACGGCTCGGGGAGCGTGCTCAATCGCTGTGCCAGCTCGGACAATTCCACCGTTTCGTCCAGGCCGAATTCCGCGGCTCGAGGGCCGAGTAGTCCACCGAGCAGTTCTGGCACCGTAACCTTGACCCCCGCGAGTTTGGATCCGGCGCCGATGTCGAGTAGTCGACTGTCCATCATGCCCAGCAGCGCCACCTGCGCGCCTTCGTCTTGGAGTTGGACGGCCATGGCATGCGCGAGCACACCGCCGAGTGACCAGCCGAGCAGGTGATAGGGCCCCTCCGGTTGCACCTCACGCACGTGTTTGACGTAGTGCCGCGCCCAATCCTCGATCGAATCCGGCAGGGCGTCCGCCGAACTCAGCGCGGGTGACTGCAGTCCGTAAATCGGCCGATCCGCATCGAGATGGGCGGCCAGCCCGGCGAACGACCACGCGATGCCCCCGATCGGATGGATGCAGAACAGCGGCTCGGCGGTGCCGGAAACCCGCAGCGGCAACAGCACATCGAATGCCGCGTCGGTACCGGCTCCCGCTGCGCCGCGCGCACGCAACTCCGCGACGATGCCAGCGGGGGTAGGGGCGGTGAACGCCCACATCACCGGAATCGTTTCGGCCATCGCCTCGCTCAACCGAGCTGTCAGCTTGGTCGCGATCAGTGAATTGCCGCCGAGTTCGAAGAAGTTGTCATCCAATCCGATGCGATCCAGACGCAGTACATCCGCGAAAATCTCGCAGACCATGGTCTCGAGCGCTGTCGTCGGTGCGCGGAAGGCGCGGGTCCCGAGTTCCGGTTCGGGCAGCGCCGCGCGATCGAGTTTGCCGACCTGGGTCAACGGGACGTCGTCGAGTACCACGATCGCCGCGGGAACCATATGCGACGGCAGGGTCCATGCGGCCCAGCGGATCAGCCGATCCGGATCGATCACCCGGTCCTCGGCGGTCACCACGTACGACACCAGAGCCGTTGCCCCAGCGGAATTCTCCCTGCCGATCGTGATGGCGAAATCCACTTCCGCGTGGGTGGCCAGTACGGCGTCGATCTCGCCGAGTTCGATGCGGAAGCCACGGATCTTGACCTGGAAATCGGTACGGCCCCGATAGTCGAGCTCGCCCTCGGTATTCCATGCCACCAGATCACCGGTGCGATACATCCGGGCACCCGGCTGGAACGGGTTGGCGACGAAACGATCCGCCGTCAGGTCAGCGCGACCGAAGTAGCCGCGCGCCAACTGTCCTCCGGCCAAGTACAACTCACCGGCGACGCCGACTGGAACCGGGCGCAAGCGCGAATCCAGCACGTACACCTGACTATTCCACGCGGGTCTGCCGATCGGCACGGCTAGCTCATCGAACCTGCCCACCTGATGGCTGGTGATCGATACCGCCGCCTCCGTCGGACCGTAGAGGTTGTAGAGCAGCGCATCCGGCGCCGCCGCAGCGAATCGGCGCGCCAGCGCGGCAGGCAGGGTCTCACCGATCGCCAGCACCTGGCGCAACGAGTCCGGCAGCCGCCCCGTCAGCAATGCGTCCAACATCGACGGCACCGTGTGCAGCGTGGTCACGCCTGCACGGGACATCAGCTCGTTCAGGTATGCCGGGTCGCGGTGGCCGTCCGGCGCGGCGATTACCAGTCGGCCGCCGCACGCCGCGGCCGACCAGAATTCCCACACCGACAAATCGAACGTCGCCGCCGTCTTCAGCAACACCGCGTCATCGGCGGTCAATCCGAATTGCGCCGTCTTCCAGAGCAACTGGTTGACAATTGCACCGTGCGTGACCGCGACCCCCTTCGGGCGACCCGTGGAACCCGATGTGAAGATCACATAGGCCGCGTGCCCGGCGCGCAACGGCGCGATCCGCTCTGGGTCGGTGATCGGGGCCGCGTCCACCGAGGACAGGTCCAGTCGATCCATCAGCACCACCGGCGCAGCGGAGGTTCCGAAATCCGCATCGGCATTCGTCAGCACACATACCGGTGCCGCCGTCTCCAGCATGTAGTCGGTACGCTGCGCGGGTTGGTCCGGATCGACCGGCACGTACACCCCACCGGCCTTGCTCACGGCATACATCGCGACGACCAGATCCACCGAACGCCGAATGGCCAACGCCACCCGCGACTCCGGGCCCACACCCGACGAAATCAAGTACCGCGCAACCTTGTTCACGCGTCCATCGAGCTCACCGTAGGTGATCCGAGTACCGTTGGCGGTGATCAGCGCCGTGGACTCCGGTGTGGCAGCGACAGTCTCGTCGAGCAGCGACGCCAAAGTGGCGGCCGTATTCACCTGGTGCGCCGTGTCGTTCCACGCTCTGAGGATCCGTGTGCTTTCTTCGGTCGCGAGCAGATCGATGGCACCGACCGGAACCTGTGGATCCGCGATCACGGCATCGAGGACCCGCACGAACCGGTCCACGAAACTCCGCACCGTCGACTCGTCGAACAGATCCGCGGCGTAGGTGAAGAAGCCGCCGATACCCGTCGGCACACCGTCCTCGTCATAGCTGTCGGCCATGATCACATGCAGATCGAACTGCGACAGCTGCCGATCCGGTGCCAACGCCGTGACGGTCAAGCCCGGCAACTCCATCCTGGCCGGGGCCAGATTCTGGAACGACAGCCCGACCTGGAACAGCGGATGACGCGCCGTCGAGCGCACCGGATTGAGCACTTCGACCAATTGCTCGAACGGCACATCGGCATGGGCGAAGGCTTGGACGTCGGTATCACGTTGCCGCGCAAGCAACTCCGTGAAACCCGCAGCCGCATCAACCTGGGTACGGAACACCAGGGTGTTGACGAACATGCCGATCAGATCGTCCAGCACCGCCTCGCCCCGGCCCGCTATCGGTGTACCGATCGCGATATCGTCGGCGCCGGACAAGCGAGCCAGCAACACCGCCAGCGCGGTATGCACAACCATGAACAGCGTCGCGCCCTCGGCTCGTGCCAGCCCCGCCAACGCCGCATGCGCACGCGCGTCGATGTGCAACTCCACTCGGCCGCCTGCGAACGACTGCACCGCAGGCCGGGGCCGGTCTGTCGGTAACTCCAGCTGATCCGGCAGGTTGGCGAGGGTTCGCCGCCAGTAGGCGATCTGCTCGGCCGCCATCGACCCCGGCTGGTCCGCACTGCCGAGCAGCGCACGGTGCCACAGCGTGTAATCCGCGTACTGCACGGCCAGCGGCGACCAATCCGGGGCCTGGCCCAGCGCACGAGCCGCGTATGCCGACGCCAGATCACGAGTGAGCGGGCCACCGGAGTAGCCGTCACCCGCGATGTGGTCGACGACCATGGCCAGCACGAATTCGGCGTCCGCGACCCGGAACAGCACGGCGCGGACGGGCACCTCGGCGGTCACGTCGAAGGTCGTTGTCGAAACCAGTTCCAGCACAGCTGATTCCACCTCGGCGGCATCGACGGTCCGGACTTCCAGCTGCGGTACTTCCGAGTGACCGGGAGGCAGGATGACCTGCACCGGATCCGCCGCATCCGCTGGCTGCGGATATATGGTTCGCAGGATCTCGTGGCGCACAACGACATCGGTGAAGGCCTGCCCCAGCGCGGCGACATCCAGATCGCCGGTCAGGCGGATCGCGACAGGAATGTTGTATGCGGTCGACTCGGTATCGAACCTGTTGAGAAACCACATCCGTTGCTGTGCGGGCGAGAGCGGAATTCGTTCCGGCCGTTGGCCCGCTACCGGGGCGCGGCGACTCCCGGTACCGGTGAGCTCAGCCACCTCTCGCGCACAACCCGCGACGGTGGGCGCGGCGAACAGCACACGCACCGGAACCCGTGCATCCAGGGTCATGCCGAGGCGAGCGGTCACCCGCGTGGCGAGCAGCGAATTGCCGCCCAGCTCGAAGAAATTGTCGTCTGCGCCGACCCGCTCGATGCCGAGTACCTCGGCGAAGATACCGGCCACGGCCTGTTCCGCCACCGTCGACGGTTCCCGGTAGGTGCGCGCCGCGAACTGCGGTTCGGGGAGGGCACTTCGGTCGAGTTTGCCGACCGCGGTCAATGGGATCTCGTCGAGCACCACGACCGACGCGGGAACCATATGCGACGGCAGGCTTCGCGCTGCCCACCGCGCCAGCTGATCCGGATCCAGCGATCTGCCCATTACATACGACACCAGAATCGTATCCCCGCTGGGGTTTTCGCGCCCGAGGGTCACCGCGTAGTCCACGTCGGGGTGCGCGGCGAGCACCGCGTCGATCTCCCCGAGTTCGATGCGGAAGCCACGGATCTTCACCTGGAAGTCCGTGCGGCCCAGGTACTCCAATTCCCAACCGGTAGCCGTGGCATTCGGTACCTCGACCCAGCGGACCAGATCGCCGGTCCGGTACATCCGGTCGCCAGGCCGACCCCACGGATTCGCGACGAAACGTTCCGAGGTCGAGCCGGACCGCCCGTGATAGCCGCGGGCGAGTGCCGGGCCCGCCAGATACAACTCACCGGTGACACCCGCGGGCACCGGGTGCAACCGCTCATCGAGCACCGCCGCCCACCCGCCGGGTATCGGACGGCCGATCGTCACCCGTTGTCCCGCAAGCAGAGTCGTATAGGTGGCGCCGATCGTCGCCTCGGTCGGACCGTATCCGTTGATGAAGCGGCGACCCGGCTGCCATCTGGCGAGGAGTTCGGGAGTGGTGGCCTCGCCTCCTGCGGACACCACCGCCAGGTCGTCCAGGTCGGCGGGATCAACAGTGCCGAGCAGCGCCGGGGTGATGATCGTATGCGTCACCCGTTCGCCACGCAGCAGGTCACGAAGTTCGGTGCCGCCGACGATATCCGGTGCGGCGATCACCAGGGTGGCACCGCTGTAGAACGCACTGGACCACTCCTCGACCGATTGGTCGAAACTCGGCGAACACACGTGCAGCATCCGATGTCGCGGCTCGAGTCCGAGCATGTCGACCGTGTGGCCGACGAGTCCACCGAGCCCGGCGTGGGTGACGGCGACCCCCTTGGGCAATCCCGTTGAACCCGACGTGTAGATCACATAGGCCGGATGCGACATCCGCAGCGGGGCACAACGGTCCGCGTCGGTCACCGCGGCCGCCGAGTGGGCGGCGCAGCGTGCGAGCACCGCGGGATCGTCGAACACCAGCCAGTCCACCGTGTCGGGTAGATCCGCGTGCTCAGCGACCGTAATGCCCACCACCGCACCGGAATCGGCCACCATGTGCCGCACCCGGTCCACCGGATAGCTCGGATCGACCGGCAGATAAGCGCCACCCGCCTTGGCGACCGCCCATACCGCGGCGATCATCTCGTACGAACGTCGCATTACCAGCGCCACCACCGTCTCCGGCGCGACACCTCGATCGATCAGTACGCGCGCCAGACGCGACGACAGTTCGTCGATTTCACCGTAGGTGTATGCCCGCCCCGCGTCGCGCACCGCGACCCGATCGCGCCCGAAACCGACTCCCCGGGTCAGCAGATCCGGCAGCATCCCGACGGTAGCCGGGGCGCCGCCGCCCATCCGGGTCAGCCACTCGTACTCGTCGCCGACCAACAGCGGCAGATCGCGCACCCGCGTCGCGGGCTCGTCCACGACCGCCGCCAGCACCCGAAGGAAGCGCCGGGCGAACATCTCCGCCGTACCGTCGTCGAAAAGATCACGCGCGAAAGACATCTCGCCGCGCATCCGGTCCGAATCGCCATTCGGGGGCGAGATCGCCAGTGCCAGATCCCCGACCGCATCCGGCGGATGCTGGAACGATAGAGCCACCTGGAACAGGGGATGGCGATCCGGCGACCACCGCGCTCCCAACAGATCGACCAATTCGTCGACCGGAATACCCGCGTGCGTGAACGCATGCAGTTCACGCTGGTGTACCTGCGGTAGGAGGTCGGCGAAGCGCGCGGCTCGATCCACGCGGGTGCGCAGCACCAACTCGGCACGGCGGTCGCCTGGCGTCGGGGTGCCGATCGCGATGTCGTCGGAGCCCGATAGTCGCGCGAGCACTACCGCCAATGCCGTGTGCACCACCGCGGTCCATGTCACGCCCGCCGTGCGCGCGAGCTGCCGGAGTCCCAGGTGCACCTCGTCGGGTACCGAGAACTCCACCCGCCCACGGACATCGGACCGCAGCGCCGTGCGTGGTCGGTCCGTCGGCAGCTCCAGCCGATCGGGCAGGCCCGCCAATGCGGTGCGCCAGTAGCGAGACCTGGTGATCGGGTCGTCCGATACGGTGTCGCACAGCAGCGCGATATCGGCCGCGGTACGGCCCGGTGTCGCGGGCAGATCACCGAGCACGCGGCGCAGCCGATCGGCCACGGCCTGTGCCGTCTCGTCGGCGACGACATCGCGCCGGTACTTCACCTGCACCAGCGTCCGGGTATCCAGGAAGACCACAACGGTGATCGGATAGTGCGTGAAGTCGGCCCCGCGCATCTGCTCGATCCGCAATCCGTCGATGGCGCCGCCCGCCTGCTGCAGCCCCTCGGCGTCGACCGGGTAGGACTCGAAGACCAGCATCGTGTCGAACAGTTCGTCATGCGGGACGCCAGCCGATGGAGCTTGCGAAGTCGGCGCGGCGGGTGAGTTCAGCCCGGCGACGCGTTGGATCGCGCCGAGTCCGAGGTGGTGATGGTCCAACAGCGACGCTTGCTCGCCCTGCAAACCCGCCAGCAGGGCCCGCACTGTCGTGTCTCGATCGAACCGGATCCGTACCGGGATGGCATCCACGAACAGTCCGATCATGTCGCCGATACCGTCGAGTTGCGGCGGTCTGCCCGAGACGGTCGCGCCGAAGACCACATCGTCGCGTCCGGTGCTACCGGCGATGACCAGACCCCACGCCGCCTGTATCACCGTATTGGCGGTGACCTCGGCCGTAGCCGCGTACGCCGTGAGCGCCGCGGTCTGTGCGGTCGACAGATCGAATTCACAGACGCCGAACCCGTCGCCGGTCGCCGCGGGCCACGCCAGTTCAGGGGCGAGCATGGTCGCGGTGGCGCCGGTCAACACGTCCGACCAGGCGCGTACCGCGGCCTCCCGGTCTTGCTGCGCGAGCCACCGCAGGTAGTCGCGGTAGGGCCGGATCGGTGCGAGCGGTGACGGGTCGCCGCCGGTCGCGTACAGGACAAGCAGCTCCTTCATCAACAGCGGCATCGACCAGCCGTCGAGCAGGATGTGGTGTCCGGTCAATACGAGATGGCTGTGTTCATGGTGCCCGGAGTCGTTGGTGTACACCGTGAATCGCAGCAGCGGCGCCACCGCCGGATCGAATCCGCGTCGCCGCTCGGCGACCAGCAGTTCCGGCAGCTCGGCCTCGGATACGCCGTCGACAACCTGCCACGGCATCTCGACCCCGTCCATGACCAGCTGCACCGACGTCCCGTCGGCCGTGGGTACGAAGGCCGATCGCAGGTTCGCGTGCCGGTCCAGAATGGTCTGCGCGGCTCGGCGCAATCGGACCATGTCCAGCTCGCCCGTCAGCGTCGCCGCCAGCTGGATTATGTAGGCGTCGACCGAACCGTCCAGTAGCTCGATGAGCACCCGCAGCGAATTCTGCAGCGGTGACAGTGGCAGCACATCCGACAGTCCGGGATGGTTCCGCCGCCACTGGTCCAGCTCGACCTGAGAGACCCGCACCAGCGGCACATCCGACGGAGTCAGACCACCGGCGGCCGGATCCTTCGTGTGGTCGGCAATCGCGGTGAGCGCGGCCAGCCAGTCTTCGGCCAGCTCCCGCACCGCCGCCTCGTCGATGATCGCGGCGGCGAAGGCGAACGACGCCACCATCCGCGGGCCATCCGCGGTATCGCTGACGATCGTGTTGATGTCGATCACCGCGGACAGCGGCAGGTCCGGATTCGGCTCTGCGGCAATGGTTCCCAGCTCTCCGGTCGGAAGCCAGTCCGAGCGGCCGTCGGGCACCGCACCCGCGGAGACACGGCCGAGGTAGTTGAAACCGATCTGCCCCAGATCACCGGCCAGCGCGTCGGCGGTGTCCGGATTCAGATGCCGAAGCAGGCCGAAACCGATGCCTCGACCCGGCACCGAAAGCAGTTGCTCCTTCACCGATTTCAGCACCGCGGCGGTCACCTCGCCACCGGCGAGGGCCGCTTCGGTGTCGATTCCGGACAGGTCGATGGCCACCGGACTGATGCTGGTGAACCAACCCACGGTGCGAGTCAGGTCAGCGCCGGGCACCGCGTCTTCCTCGCGACCGTGCCCCTCGAGCCGCAGCCGAGTGACCGGACTATCGATGCCGCGCCGCGCCCGCCAGGAACGCACCGCCATGGCGAGCGCGGCGAGCAGACTGTCGTTGGCGCCACCCTGGTACAGCGCGGGAACCTTGGTGAGCACAGCGTCGGCTACCTCGACCGGAACCCGGATATCGAACACACCCCGGGTTTGGAAAGTATCGGCGACCGGGTCCAGCGCACGCGTGCCGAACAGTGGATCAGGCGTGGCCAGCACCCGCTGCCAATAGCCGAGTTCCTCGGCACGCTCCGGTGTGGCGGCCGCTTCCACCAAGGCGTGCGCCCATCGCCGTAAGGAGGTGCCGACGGCGGGCAAAGCCACCGGCTGCCCGGCGCTGCGCTGTGCCCACGCGAGCACCAGATCCGGAATGAGAATGCGCCACGACACACCATCGATCGCGTAGTGATGGACCGCGACGGCGACAACATCGCGCGCATCGGGTCTGCGCAGCCACGTGCACGCGATCATCCGGCCCGCAGCGGGATCCAGCGTCGCCAACGCGGAATCCATGGCCGCGTTAGCGATTCGATTCAGCTCGGCCTCGTCGACCCCCGCGGGCACCTCGACCTCGGCGACCAGCGCGTCGGCCTCGATGGTGTTACGCGCCAACACCTCGAACCGCCACGAGCCGTCCGCCTGCCACACGCGCGAGCGCAGCACATCATGATGATCGAGCACCGCGCCGACAGTGGCCACCACACCCGCGCGATCGATCGCCTCCGGCAATCCGAGCACCATGCTCTGCGCGAATCGGCCGAACGAACCGTTGGCGAGGAACCAGGCAAGTACCGGAGTCAACGGAACCGCGCCGACACCGCCGCCGGGCAACTCCGCGAGAACCGCCGCCGACTCCGCACCGACCACGGCAACCCGAGCCAACCTCGCGACTGTCTTCTGCTCGAACACATCCCGCGCGGTGAACAGCATCCCCGCCGCCTTGGCCCGCGACACCAACTGGATCGACATGATGCTGTCACCGCCGACCGCGAAGAACGAATCGTCCACCCCGACCCGCTCCATACCCAGCACCTGAGCGAAGAGTTCGGCGAGCCGCGACTCCACCGCGCCGACCGGAGCCCGCGACACCGCCGTCGGGAACACCGGCTCCGGCAACGCTTTACGGTCCAGCTTTCCGTTCGAAGTCAACGGAACCCGGTCCACGACCACAATCGCCGCAGGCACCATATGCGACGGCAGGATCCCGGCCGCATACTCCCGCAGCCCGGCCGGATCCACCACCCGGCCCTGCGCCGCCTGCACATATGACACCAATGCCGTTGCACCACCGGGCATCTCGCGACCAAGCGTGACAACGAAATCGATATCGGCATGTCGGCCGAGCACGGCATCGATCTCGCCTAGCTCGATTCGGAAACCACGGACCTTCACCTGGAAGTCAGCGCGACCGACATAGTCGAGCTGCCAATCCGCCGACGCGACGGCGAGATTCCCCGCTCGCTGCTCCGGTGCCGCGTACCAGCGCACGAGGTCGCCCGTGCGATACATCCGCGAACCCGGCCCACCCCAGGGATTGGCGACAAACCGCTGCGCGGACAACCCGGCGCGGTTCCAGTAGCCACGAGCCAACGCGGTGCCCGCCAGATACAACTCACCCGTAACCCCGGGCGGTACCGGATTCAACCGCGAATCCAGCACGTACGCCGAACTACCCAGAACCGGCTTACCGATCGTGATGTGCTGCCCCGCAACCAGTTCCACATTCGACGACATCACGGTCGCCTCGGTCGGACCGTACGCGTTGAACAACCGGCGGCCCGGCTGCCACTTGGCCAACAGCTCCGGGGTCAGCACATCCCCACCCACGAACAGCACTTCCATCCGGTCGACACCGACCGGATCGACCGTGCCGAGCACCGCCGGGGTGATGATCGTGTGCGTCACCTCCTCGGTCCGCAGCAACTCGCCGAGTTCCGGTCCACCCATGACATCCGACGGCACGACCACCAACGTCGCCCCCACCGAGAACGCGCACATCCATTCCATCACCGACGGATCGAAACTCGGCGAACAGATATGCAGGTACCGGTGGTGCGGCTCGAGACAGTACTGGCCGACCGAGTGATCGACCAGATCGCTCAACCCGTCATGGGTTACGGCGACCCCCTTGGGCAGGCCCGTCGAGCCCGAGGTATAGATCACGTATGCCGGATGTTGTGTCCGTAACGGCGCGATCCGCTCGGCATCGGTGATCGTGTCGGCGGACTTGCTTGCGCACAACACCGCCGTCGCCGGTGCATCCAGCACCAGCCAATCCACCGCATCGGGTAGCCGATCGACCTGGTCGGACGCGGTAATGCCCAGGGCCGCACCGGAATCGGTCAACATGTGCCGCATCCGATGCGCGGGGTGAGCCGGGTCGACCGGCAGGTGCGCACCACCGGCCTTGGCGATCGCGACGGCGGCCAGCACCATCTCGTAGGAACGGGGCAGTGACACCGCGACCGGCAGTTCGGGACCGACACCTCGATCGATCAGGACTCGCGCCAATCGAGACGATTGGTCGTCGAGTTCGCCGTAACTGATCGATCGACCCTGGTATCGCACCGCAATCCGGTCCCGGCCCAACGCGACGCCACGAGTCAGCAGATCAGGCAGCAACCGGGGCGCCCGCCCGCCGACGTGGACCCGGGTCAGCAGGGCCAGTTCGTCGTCGCCGAGGAACGGCAGGTCACCGATCGGGTCCCCAGGGCGGTGCACCGCGGCGGCCAGCAGCCGGAGGAATCGCGCGGCGAAGATCTCCACGGTGCGCCGGTCGAACAGATCGGGCGCGAAGGACAGGTTCGCGACGATGCGGGCGCTATCTCGGTTCTCCCGAACGTGTAGGGACAGATCGAACGGGCCGCGTGCGATGGGAGTCCGATCACCCGCGGACAACATCACCTGTACCAGGGGGTGACGTGCGTGCGACCGAACCGGATCCAGCAGTGCCACCAACTCGTCGAAGGGCAGATCTGCTCGTGTGAATGCCTGTAGGGCAATGTCTTTCGCCTGCGCGAGCAGATCGTCGAAGGGCATTTCCCCCGGCACCCTGGTGCGCAGGACGACCGTGTTGACCGATCCGCCGGTTTCGGCGGGGGTGCCGATCGCGATGTCATCGGTCCCCGATAGTCGCGCAAGCAGTACCGCGAAGGTCGCGTGCAGGACGGTGAACACCGTGGTGTCGTGCGCGACTCGAGATAGCCGGTGGTACAGATCCGCACCGATCTCGAACTCGACGCACGAGTCCGCGAGGGAGGGGATCGCGGGACGTGGGCGATCCGCGGGCAGGTTCAGCTCATCGGGCAGGCCCTGGAGCGCGGTGCGCCAGTAGCGCGTCTGCGAGATCAGATCGCCGCGATCATCGAAGAACCGATTGATTTCCGCCGCCGTGCGCTCGGGCGTCGCAACGAATTCACCGATCAGCACCCGCAACCGATCGGCGATCGCCTGCGCGGCGGCGGTGGTGATCATGTCGCGCCGGTACTGCACCTGTACATGCAGCTGAGCCCCCAACTCGACCACGACAGCCACCGGATAATGCGTGAAGTTGCGACCTTGGAGATCGACGACTTCCAGTCCGTCGATCGTCGCGTGGGCCTGGCGCAAACCATCGGTGTCGACCGGATACGACTCGAAGGCCACGAGAGAATCGAACAACTCACCCGCACCAGCTGCGCGCTGAATATCGGCCAGCCCGATGTGATGAGAGTCGAGCAACGAAACCTGTTCGGACTGCAGCCGAATCAGCAGTTGCCGCACCGGCGCATCGGAGTCGAACCGAACCCGAACCGGGACGGTATTGGCGAACAGGCCGACCATTTCGTCGACCCCGTCGACCTGCGGCGGCCGCCCGGAAACCACCGCGCCGAACACGACATCATCGCCTCCGGCACACGCCGCGAGCACCAGACCCCACGCCGCCTGGACCACCGTATTGACGGTGACCTCGGTTGCGGCGGCGAACCTCAGCAGCTCGGCTGTCTCGACAGGGGACAGGTCGGCGGCGCAAACTCCGTGGCCGTCGGCGGACGTCGTCGGCGGCGGCAGGGACGCGGCCAACCGAGTCGGCGTCGGATCTGCCAGCGCCGCGCGCCACGTCCGCAGGGTGGTGTCCCGGTCGTAGCGCGCCAACCAGGCGAGATAGTCCCGATACGGCCGGACTCGCGGCAGCGGCGTCGAATCACCGTCGGCCGCATAGGAAACCAGTAGTTCCTTCATCAGCAACGGCATCGACCAGCCATCCAAAAGGATGTGATGTGCGGTCAACACCAGATGTACGCGTCCGGAGTTCGTGCGATACACCGTGAATCGCAGCAGCGGCGCCACCGTCGGATCGAACCCGAGGCGTGCCTCGGCCGCCAGGAGCGACGCCGGATCGGTGTCCGAGGTGTCGACGATCCGCCACGGGACCTCGAGACCCTCCGCGACGATCTGGACCGGGGCGCCCTCGACCGAAGTTCTGAACGCGGCCCGCAGGATCGCATGCCGATCCAACATCGCTTGCGCCGCCCGTCGAAGGCGATCCAGATCGATCACGCCGGACAACTCCACCGCCAACTGCAGCAGATAGGGATCCGCCGCATCGTCGGAAAGCTGTGTCAGGAAAAGCAATCCGAGCTGCAGGGGCGACAGCGGCAGGACATCGACCAGACCGGGGTGCTCCCGCTGCCAGATATCGAGTTCACCCTGGGTGGTCCGCACCAGCGGGACATCCGCCGGAGTCAGGCCACCGGCCGCCGGATCGTGTACATGTCCGGCAAGCATGGTCAGTGCGGCCACCCAGTACTCGGCCAGCTCCCGCACGGAGGCCTCGTCGAGGATCTCGGACGCGTACGCGAACGACGCACTCATCTGCGCGCCCACGTCGGTGTCGGTGACGATCGCGTTGATATCCACCACGGCGGCCGCGGGCATCGCCCGATCCTGCTCGGCTTCCGGGGCGCCCCAGTCGGCGGTCGGCAGCCAACTGTGATCCGTCAGCCCCTCCGGCACGTCGCCTGCGGAAATCCGACCGAGATAGTTGAAACCGATCTGGCCGAGCGCACCGTCGAGCTCGCCTGCGGTATCGGTGTTCAGCTGACGCAGCACGCCGAAACCGATGCCCTTGTCCGGCACCGCGAGCAGCTGCTCCTTCACCGTCTTGAGCATCGCCGCGGTCGCGTCGGCGGTGTTCCATGCGGCATCGGCGTCGATGCCGGACAGATCGAGCGCCACCGGATACATGCTGGTGAACCAGCCGACAGTGCGGTTCAGGTCGGCACCGGCGACGGCGGTTTCCTCACGACCGTGTCCCTCGAGCCGGATTCGCGTGGCCGCGGCATCGACCCCTCTTTTCGCCCGCCACGAGCGCACCGCGAGCGCCAATGCCGCGAGCAGACCGTCGTTGACTCCGCTCCGATACAGCCTCGGCAACTCGGTCAACACCGCATGGGTGAACTCGGAAGGCACCGTGACGGTGAAATGCCGCACCGTGGCCGCTGTATCGACGACCGGGTCGAGTGCCCGCGCGCCCAACAGGGGATCAGCGACGGTCAGAACCTGCCGCCAGTACGGCAATTCGCTGGTGCGGTCCGCGGCGGTCGCCGCCTCGACCAGACCGTGCGCCCACCGCCGGAACGACGTGCCGACACCAGGCAGGTCGATCCGGCGCCCCCCGTCGCGTTGCGCCCACGCGGTCACCAAGTCCGAGATCAGAATTCGCCACGACACGCCGTCGATCACATAGTGATGCGCGGCGATGATCAGCGCGTCCCGGCCGTCCGGTCGAGACAGCCAGGTGCAGGCGATCATCCGGGCCGACGCCGGGTCGAGCGTGTCGAGGGCGGAATCCATTGCCGCACTGGCGGTTCCGCACAACTCATCGATGTCCAGTCCGGCGGGCACGTCGATACGAGTGAGCAGCGCGTCCGGGTCCACCGCACCCGGCGGCAGAGTGTGCAGCTGCCATTGCCCGTCGGCAGACCACAGCCGTGCGCGCAGCATGTCGTGGTGGTCCAGCACCGCGGCAAGCGCATCGACCAAACCCGCCCGGTCGATGTGCTCGGGTAGGGCAAGCACCATGTGCTGGGTGAACCGGCCGAACGACCGCCCCCCGACGAGGTGGGCGGCCAGCACCGGTGTCAGCGGAATCTCCCCGATACCGCCGCCGGGCAACTCCGCGAGCCTCGGTGTGGGTTCGGCACCGACAACCGCGATCCGCGCCAACCCCGCCACGGTGCGCTGCTCGAACACATCTTGGGGGGTGAAAACTATCCCTGCCGCGCGGGCCCGGGAGACCAACTGGATCGATAGGATGCTGTCTCCACCGGCAGCGAAGAACGAATCCTCCGCCCCGACCCGCACGCCGAGCACTTGGGCATACAACTCGGCGAGCCGAGATTCGACGGCGCCCACCGGGGCCCGCGACACCGCCGCCTCGAACACCGGCTCGGGCAAGGCCTGCCGATCGAGCTTTCCGTTGGCGGACAAGGGGATCGCATCGAGCGCGACGATCGCGGACGGCACCATATGGCCGGGCAATGCGGTTCCGGCGAAGCGCAGGAGTTCTCCGGCATCGAGGGAAATGCCGTTGCGCGCCAGCACATAGGAGACCAGAACCGTCGCACCGGAGGGCGCGAGCTTGCCGAGCGTCGCGGCGTATTCGATATCTGGGTGACCGGTCAGTGCGGCGTCGATCTCACCTGGCTCGATACGGAGGCCGCGGATCTTGACCTGGAAATCCGAGCGTCCCAGATATTCGACCGCGCCATCGGCCACGCGGCGCCGCACCAGATCGCCGGTGCGATACATCCGCGCGCCGGGGTTGCCACCTTCCCCGCCGAACGGATTCGCCACGAATCGTTCCGCAGTGAGCGCCGCCCGTCCCAGGTAGCCCTGCGCGAGCGCGGGACCGGAAAGGTAGAGTTCGCCGATCACTTCGGCGGGTACCGGCCGCAACCGCGAATCGAGCACCACCGCACCGACACCCGGCAGGGCGGTACCGATGGTGATCGGCTGACCGGGCACCAACTCCGCGCTACCGGTGGCGAGAATGGTGGCCTCGGTGGGCCCGTAAGCGTTGTAGAAAGACCGTCCGGCGACCGCCCACCGCTCGACCAGCCGTGGGCCGAACGCATCACCCGCGACGACCACGACCCGCAGCGTGTCGAGTCCGGCCGGATCGACCGATTCCAGCGCCGCGGGCGTGATCAGCATGTGCGTGACACGCTCACGACATAGCAGGTCGGCCAACTCGGCGCCGCCGAACACCGTCG
This sequence comes from Nocardia pseudovaccinii NBRC 100343, assembly GCF_001613225.1. Lineage (GTDB taxonomy): Bacteria > Actinomycetota > Actinomycetes > Mycobacteriales > Mycobacteriaceae > Nocardia > Nocardia pseudovaccinii. The sequence goes on along the minus strand of NZ_BDBY01000253.1, from coordinate 2,790 downwards.
GCGGGGCTACCACGAGCGTCGCGCCGGAACTGAAGGCCAGCAGCAGCTCGAGGACCGATACGTCGAAGTTCGGCGAACAGACGTGCAGCACCCGCGAATCGCCATCGATCGCGTAGCGCTCCCGCTGAGCGTTCACCAGCATCGCAATACCTGCGTGAGTCACCACAACGCCCTTCGGGCGACCGGTGGAGCCGGAGGTGTAGATGACATAGGCCGGATGCTGTTCGGTCGGCGTGCCGACCCGGTCGACATAGGAGATCGGATGTGCGGGTCGTGCCGCGATCCGCTCCCGGTGCAGCGGATCATCGATGTCGAGCCAGTAGATCTCGGTGCCGAACCGCGACCGATGCGTCGAATCGGTGAGCCCCAGCACGGCCCGAGAGTCGGCGACGATGTATTCGCTGCGCTCCGGCGGAAGGGTGGGGTCCACCGGCACATATGCCGCACCGGTCTTGGCGATGGCCCATACGGCCAGTACGGATTCGATCGAGCGAGTGAAGCCGACGGCAACGACGTCACCGGGGCCCACGCCCCGCTCGATCAGTTCCCGTGCCAATCGCGATGACGACTCGTCGAGCTCCGTGTAGGTGAGTTCGCGCTGATCAGCGGATTCGCCGGTCGGGTTGTAGCGGATCGCGATCGAGTCGGCCGCGGATTCGACTACGGCCCCCAATAACTGCGTGAAGAGCGGACTACTCGATCTGCGGCGAATTCGACCCCGAACAGTGCGACGAACCCTATCCATTCGAGTACTACAGTCCTCTCGCGTCGAGCCCACAGGTCTTGCCGAAACCCACGAACCCGGCCGGATCCCGGCACACCGTTGGCGGACCAGTGTCGAACAAAGCGAGAAGGTATCGATTTTGGAGTATTTGTGCCCTATCAAATCACAGGCACTGGGGTCGCGACGCCACACGGGTCACATCCGGTGGAGGGCGCTCACCGTTTGCTCAGAGCGCTGCGAGAGCCAGTGCGGCGACCCACAGCTCTCGATCGATCGGATCGTCCGGCACACCGTGATCGGCCGACCGGAATGTTTCCACGACATCGGCGCCGGGGCGCTCCCGCGCTGCCGACCAGAGATTCCCCCGTGCGTCGGCGGTCCGCATCAGGGTCGCTTCCGCGTGGAATCCGAACCCCCACAGCGTCTTACGGGGCGCCCGTGAGAAGACCAGCGTCGCCAGATCCTGGAACGGCGGATCAGCCGATGTCGGTAGCGTGAGAACACCGATCTGATCCGGACCCGCCAGGGTGAGGCCGAAAAACAGGGGTGTCGAGTCCGACTGCTCGTTGGCTCCGAGCAAGGTAGCGGTCACGGTGCGGATCAACTCGTCGGATGGGTAGAGAATCGTTCGCGACACAGCTGCCGTCCGCCTTCCCTGGATGGACCGCGCTTCCCCGCGCGGTAGTCGGCCATGATTGTGGGCTGGACCACAGTAGCGTCGAAGGCGACCGTGTGCTCGGCGCACAGTGAAATTCCGATGCCGAACTCGATCTGCCTGTGGTGCCGCAAGATGGAGGTCGGACGCCCGGCGCGCGGTGAGTTGCCGTGACTTAGCCAGCGATACCGATAACAATGCCGCGCATGACGGTGGCGGCGAGCGGCGGATTGATAAATCGGCGGATTGATCAGGCGCCCGATGCGACACCGCGCGGGAGATTTCGGCCCGACATCGAGGGGTTACGAGCAGTCGCCGTACTCGCCGTTGTGCTTTTTCATGCGAACACGCCCGGGCTCGGGGGCGGATTCATCGGTGTCGACGTCTTTTTCGTCATTTCCGGATTCCTCGTCACCGGAATCCTTTGGCGGGAAGCGGCTTCCGCCGATACCATCGGGTTGCTCCGATTTTACGGCGCGCGGGCCCGCCGCCTGCTGCCCGCTGCCGGTGTCGTGGTGGTTGCCACGGCGATCGGCGCGGCGATACTGCTGCCGCCGCTGCAGGCTCGCCAGGTCCTGGGCGATGGGATCGCCAGCGCCCTGTACACGGGGAACTATCGGCTCGCGCTGCACGGCACCGACTACCTTGCCGCCGACACGCTTCCGTCGCCGTTTCAGCACTTCTGGTCGCTCGGTGTGGAGGAGCAGTTCTATCTGTTGTGGCCCGCACTGATCGCCGGTACGGCGTGGTTCGCGCGGCGGCGCGGAATCGGATCGGGCGCTGTGCTCCCGTACCTGGTCGTACTTGCGATCGTCGCCACGCTCTCCTTCGCGATCTCGCTGACCTGGACCCACACGCTGCCGCCGTGGGCGTTCTTCTCGCTGCCGACGCGGGCCTGGGAGCTGGGCGCAGGCGGCATGATCGCGCTGACGGCCGGTGCGTGGTCCCGGTTGCCGAAATCGGTCGCCGCCCCAGCCGGATGGATCGGTCTGACCCTGATCGCTGGTGCGTGTACCCAGCTGAACGCGAAGACGCCGTATCCGGGCACCGCGGCCCTGCTGCCCGTTCTCGGTACCGCCCTGGTGATCGTATCGGGCTGTGCGGAAACACGATTCGGGGTCGGCCGCGGACTGGCGGTGCCGGTAATGCGGGCGATCGGCCGCGTGTCGTACTCCTGGTATCTGTGGCACTGGCCGGTTCTGCTGCTGGCGCCGTACGTGCTCGGCCACCAACTCGGACGGGGTGGCTCGATGGGCACGGTCATGATGGCAGGCGGACTCGCCATGCTCACGTTGTGGCTGGTCGAGAATCCGGTTCGCTTCGCCGCCCCGTTGCGCGGGTCGGCGGCACGCAGCCTCGCCTGTGGCGGCGCGATCACCGCGGTCGCGGGCGTTGTCGCACTGATGCTGCT
>NZ_BDBY01000252.1 GCF_001613225.1 Nocardia pseudovaccinii NBRC 100343 | reverse complement strand
GACCGCGCAGACGCAGGCCGCGGTCGCCGCCGCGGCCGAAATTCATGCTGTCCCTTCGAATCTCACTCCCTCGCTGGCCGACGCGCCCGGAGACAAGGCGAGCGTGTTCGTCGACGGCTGCGTGCGATCGTGGCGTGACGTGGGACAGGCCGAGTGCGCCTCCGGCGATCCGGACTCGGCTACGACAGTGGCCCTGGTCGGCGATTCACACGCCGCGATGTGGCATCCGGCGTTCGAGTCGATCGCCGCGCAGCGGCGCTGGCGGCTGGAAACCATGGCCAAGGTCACCTGTCCGTTGCTCGGCCTGCCCATCACCAGCCCTTATCTGGGCCGGGAGTACACCGAATGCGAGCAGTGGCGCGGCCAGATCTTGGCCAGGTTGCAGGCCGAACGCCCCCGCTTGATCGTGGTGAGCATGTCCCGGCGCTACGGTGCCGACTTCGGCTTCGTCTCTTACGACCAGGCCTGGATCGACAGCCTGAACCGCCTGGTCGGCCAGCTGCGAGCGACCGGGGCGACGGTCCTGGTTCTCGGGTCGATCCCCGATCCGCACACCACCGTGCCCGCGTGCCTGTCCGAACATATCGACAATGCCGCGGTATGTACGCCGCCGCGGCCGGACGCGGTCGACGACGCGGGTATTACGGCTGAGCGGGCGGCAGCTACCACCGGCGGCGGCCAGTACGCCGATCTGACCTCGCTGTTCTGTACTGCCGCCAGCTGCCCCCTCATCATCGGCGACAACTTGGTCTACCGCGATGACAACCACCTCACCGTCAGTTACGCCAGAACACTCGGACCGGTCATCGCCGCACTCGCCGATCGTGCACTCGCCAACGGCTGAGTCGGCCACGCAGTCCTGGGTTCACCGGTCCTTCTCGGCGGATACGTAGGCCGCCTGCTGCAGCCGGTCGAGCAGTTCGGCAGGCAGGTCGGTGGGCAAATCGGTGATCGGGCGGCCGTAGGTGGCGGCCAGATCGAAGGGGCTGACCCGGTGGACCGACCAGTCGTGCCGGGACAGCCAGTCCCCGGGATCGGCACGGGCATCGTCGTACCACAGGTCGTGCACGTTCAAGTTGCCGAACGGGTTGGGGCCGAAGAACTTTTCCTCCATGTCGAAGTGGCGCTGGTCCATGCCGCGGCCGAAGTCGTCGGCGGCCACGCAGCTGCCGGGCACGGACAGGGCGTCGATGCGTTCGAACAGTGCGTCATGCGCCGAACCCGGCAGGAACGGCAACAGCCCCTCGGCCGACCACGCCGACGGCCGCCCCGGATCGAAACCCGCGGTAGTGAGCGCAGTGGGCCAGTCTTCGCGCAGATCGATGGCCAGCGCGCGCCGATCGGCCGTGGCCACGGCACCGTGCTCGGCGAGCACCCGGTCCTTGAACTCCAGCACACGGGGCTGATCGATCTCGAAGACGACCGTGCCCGCGGGCCAATCCAGCCGATAGGCACGCGCATCCAGTCCGGATGCCAGGATCACCGCCTGCCGCACACCCTGCTGCCACGCCGCGGCGAAGAACTCGTCGAAGAACCTTGTCCGAACCCCCATGAACCGCCCGAACAATCCGCCCGCGCCCGCCGACGCCGGTTCCTCCAGTATCTGCAGAAAGTGCGGTTCACCCGCGGCCTCGACGAACCACGCCGCATAGTCGTCGTGGATCATCGGCTCGGGATCGAGCGTCTCGAGTGCGCGAAACGTGGCGACGCCCAGGGCGGTCAGACCCACGCTCGTCACGATGTCCCAGCTGTCTCCGTCCGTTCGCATAAATATCACCCCATGGTGTCAGCGATCAATGGCAGGTCGTTCAGCGGTCAGGTGTGGGTACGGTAACGCGGATTCACGATGCGCTCGAGGGCCGCCAGATCCGATTGCAGGGCATAGAAGGTGCGCAGGGCGACGGCGAACGCGACGAGCCCACCGATACAGAGGGCTACTATCGAGCCGATCACCGTGTGCTGCTGATGCGGTGTCAGGAATATCAGCCCCAACGACACGCCGATCAGCGGAACCGATGCCGCCACACCGAGATACACGCGACTGCGCCGGATCAGCCGATGCAGCCTGGGGGCGTCGTCGGGGGAGATGTGACCGGCGGCGACCAATCCCGGATAGTACCAGCGCAAGACGAAAAAGGTGGCCGGAAAGTACGTGTACACGACCGCCACCGCGGCCGCGACGAGGCTCGACACAATCAGATTCGTCAGCAGCCCGGCCGGTATCGGCCCCAGCGACAGCAGCTTCACCGCGAAGATACCCATGGCCAGGATCCATCCGATAAATGCGACTGCCGCGATGCGGTCGCCGCAGGCCAGGGTGTCGGCGCGCGCCCGGGCGAGGGTGGCCTCGTCGAATTGCTTGCCCCGGCGCAGGCCATCGGGCACCAGAAACACGTTGCGGCACCAGTACAGCAGGCCCGCGATGGCGACCGGATAGGAGATCGCGATCACCACATACCCCAGGTGGGTCAGCCTCCCGGCAGCCTCGGAGCCCACTTGGAGTTGGATCAGCCGGACGTTGTGCGCCGAAAGATACAGTCCCGCCGCGACCTGGCCGAACATGCTTGCCGGAATCACCACCGGGATCGGCCGCATGCGCAACCGTGCCCGCAGGCTGTGTGCGGGCGGGTCGACCAGGTCGCGGGCGGCCCGGTCCTGGCTCAATTCCAGCTGCTGGGCCAGTTCGGCGCCGCCGGGGTAGCGGTCGGCGGGGTCGGGCGCAAGGCAGGTGAGTAGTGCGTGACGCAGTAGGGCCGGGCAGTCCGGGGGCAGATCGGCCTCCAGGTTCGCATCGACGAGCCGACGGCGTCGATCGATCATCGCCTGCAGTGATTGCTCCGATTCGCCTGCTCCGAACCCGTCGTCGAACGGTCGCCGTCCGGTGAGCAGTTCCCACAGGACCACAGCCAGCGAGTACAGGTCGCTACGGGTATCGAGATCGGCGGCAGTGGTGGCCAGGGTGGGGTGGCAGGCCTCGAGTTGTTCGGGGGACATGTAGGCCAGGGAGCCGCCGAAATAGGCGACGGGGTTCGCACCGGGCAGATGGCGGCTGAAGCTGATGTTGAAGTCGGCCAGTTTGGGCTGGCCATCGGCGGTCAGCAGTACATTCGCTGGTTTGATGTCGCGGTGCAGCACACCTTGGTGATTGGCGTAATCGAGCGCGGTCGCCAGCCGGGCGCCCAACCAGGCTACGGTCTCCGGCCAGGTCAGCTGTTCCAGTTCCGCGCGCGCGGGCGAGTGCTGCGGCTCGAGCACCCCGCCGCTCGTGGTGGCGGCGTCGATGGCCTGCAGCAGCAGCTTGCCGTTGCGTCGTACCGGTGGGGTGCTGTGCAATTGCCGCAGCACACCCAGCAGGGTGCCGCCGGGTACGTACTGCATGTACATCAGCTTCAGATGCTGTTCGGCGAGCTGACGCTGATCGAAGACTCGGACGATGTAATCGTGGTCGAGCTGCGCCAGCGTCTGCGGTTCGGTGCCGCGGTCGCGGGAGATCTTCACTGCCACCAGCCGGCTCATCGATCGCTGCCGAGCCAGGAATACGCGCGCGAAGGCGCCGCGGCCCAGTGGCAGTAGCAGATCGAAATCGTCGACGGAGGCGCCCGTACCGATGGCCTCGAGGGCATCGAGTGCCCTTGGGTCGGCCAGCAGCGTGCTGCGCAGGCCGCCGACATCGAAAGTCTCGGTGATGCAGGCCAATTGGGCCGGATAGTCGTGCTCGTACTCGGTGAGGTCGATGTCGTTACGGCAGCTGCGGGCACTGATCTCCTCGTAGATGAGATCCGGCGGCAACGGGGCAGTGCCAAGTTCCGGGAACTGTTCGCGATAGTCGGCAAGACGCAGCGCGTCGTCGCTGCGCTGCCACCGTTCGTGCAGATCCACTTTGATCAGTTCGATCAACGTGGTCCGCCGCAGCGCGGGCTCGACGGGTAGGTGCGCCGACAGATCGGGCGGTTCGCTCGATGCTTTCCAGTCCCCGGCGAACTGGGCAACCAGGGTCGTCAACGCGGTCTGCGTTGCCGTCGCGCGGGCGACACCGGCGCCGGGTGTGCTCGCTCCGAGGTTCTGATCCATCGTCGCTCGCTTCGAAGTGGTCGAGCCCGGGCCCCGCACAGAGGGGTATCGGAACCCCTCCGGCGAGTAGCTGGCACTTCACCAACAGCCTTTCGCCCTTGTGCCCATTTGTCCACCCCCGACCTCGTTCGGTGAACCGGGCCTGGGGAACTCGCGATGCGAACCGGCGGACCGCTCACCTTTGTTGGCGATACGCTGAGCTTTGTCGGAAGGGTGAGCAGATGGTGCCCGGTATCGGTGCACATGCCGAGTGGATCGCACGCCGCTGATGGTCGGCGATGATGCGCCGCGGACCCAACGCGACGTGAGCATGCCCGTCGCGGTGGAGTTGAGTGCGTCCGGGTTCGAGGACGCCGAGGAGATCGGCCGCGGTGGTTTCGGTGTGGTGTATCGCTGTATACAGGTTGAGCTGGATCGCACGGTTGCGGTGAAGGTGCTGACCGATCAGCTGGACGAGGACAATCGGGAGCGATTCTTTCGCGAGCAGCAGGCGATGGGCCGGTTGACCGGGCATCCGAACATCGTCACGGTGCTGCAGGTCGGTGTGACCGAAGGTGGTCATCCGTATCTGGTGATGCCGTATTTCCCGCTGGATTCGCTGGATGCGTGGGTTCGTCGGCAGGGCCCGGTGCCGGTGGACACCGTGTTGTGGGTCGGGGTGAAGATCGCGGGTGCGCTCGAGAGCGCGCACCGGCTGGGCATCGTGCATCGCGATGTGAAGCCGGGCAATATTCTGCTGACCGATTACGGTGAACCCGCGTTGACCGATTTCGGTATCGCGCGCATGTCCGGCGGGTTCGAGACGGCGACAGGCATACTGACGGGGTCACCGGCGTTCACCGCGCCGGAGGTGCTCGGTGGCGAGGCCGCGACACCGGCCGCGGATGTCTACGGTCTGGGTGCGACCCTGTTCTGCGCGTTGACCGGGCATGCCGCGTTCGAGCGGCGTAGTGGTGAGCAGGTGGTGGCGCAGTTCTTGCGGATCACCAGTCAGCCGGTGCCGGACCTGCGCGAGGGTGGCATTCCCCATGACGTGGCGGCAGTGGTGGAGTCGGCGATGAGCCGGGATCCGCAGCAGCGACCGTCGGCGACTGCGGTAGGTGAGGCCATCCGGCAGGTGCAGCGGCGTCACGGGTATCAGGTGGGCGAGATGGCGCTGCGGACACCGGAGGGCGGTTCGCGCGAGCACACGCCGCCGTCGCAGACATGGGCTGCGCCGCAGCCGACAGGGGGTCGTGGCAACACCGGTGAGCTGCCGCTGGAGTTGACCAGTTTCGTCGGCCGCCGCACCGAGGTGGCGGAGATCAAGAACCTGCTGTCGATGTCGCGGCTGGTGACGTTGGCCGGGATCGGTGGTGTCGGCAAGACCCGCCTGGCGTTACGGGCCGCGGCGAATGCTCGACGCGATTTCGCCGATGGGGTGTGGGTGGTCGAGCTGGCCGATGTGCGCGACCCGGCACTGCTGACCGGCGTCGTGGCGTCCACCCTGGGCCTGCGCGACGATTCGGTGCGCCCGATGCAGCACGTGTTGGTCGAGTTCCTGTGCTCCCGGGAAACGTTGCTCGTGCTCGACAATGGCGAGCAGGTTGTGGAGGCGTTGGCGGAGCTGGTCGAAACATTGCTGCTGGCGTGTCCGAGCCTGCGGATTATGGTCACCAGCCGCGAACCACTGGATATCGCCGGGGAAGCGGTGCTGCGGGTGCTGCCGCTGACCGTTCCAGGTGCCGACGGTGAACCGTCGTTGCGGGGACTGCCCAAATACGACGCGTTGACGTTGTTCGCCGAACGCGCCGCCGCGGTCGTGCCGGGCTTCGAGGTCACCGACGACAACAAGGCCGCCGTGGCCGGAATCTGTTCGCGGCTGGACGGGTTGCCGCTGGCGATCGAACTCGCCGCGGCAAGGATGCGCACCATGTCGCCCGAGCAGATCCTGACGCGGCTCAGCGACCGGTACGCACTGCTGACCCGCGGCAGCCGCACCGCGCCGAAGCGACAACAGACACTGCGCTGGTGCATCGACTGGAGCTACCAGCTGTGCACACCGGACGAGCAGCGGCTATGGGCGAGATTATCGGTATTCACCGGCGGTTTCGAACTCGACGCGGCCGAAGGGGTGTGCGGTGCGGACCTGGACCGGGAGAGTTTGCTGGATGCATTGTCCTCCCTGGTGGACAAGTCGATCGTGAACCGGGAGACGCTGGGTGACGACGTGCGCTTCCGGATGCTGGAGACGATGCGTGACTATGGTCGGGAGACTCTGCAAGAGTCCGGCGAATACCAGGAGCTGCGTCGAGCACACCGCGACTGGTACGAGCGGTTGGCGCTGGATGCCGAGGCCGGGTGGATCAGCGACCGGCAGCCCTACTGGCTGACCCGGCTCGAACGCGAGCACCCCAACCTACGGGATGCGCTCGAATTCTGCCTGTCCGAGGACAGTGCGGAATCGGCTGAAGCCGGGCTACGCACCGCCAGCGCGTTGGCTGCCGGGTTCTGGGGCTTTCGGGGTCTGTACGGTGAGGGCAGACGCTGGCTCGATCGCGCCCTTGCCCACCCCGCCGCGCAGTCGATACCCGTCCGCGTCCGGGCGCTTCATGACAGCAGTACCGCCGCCGCGATGCAGCGGGATCTTCAGTCGGCAGCTGTGTTACTCGAAGAAGCGCGCGCACTGGCCGACCAGGATCCCAGTCCCATGAACGAGGCACTGATCGCCGAGGCCGAGGGCTCCCTGGCGCTGTTTCGGAATGAACCCGATCGCGCGATCCCCTGCTTCGAGCGCGCCGTCGAACTGTTCAGCTCGAATCGGCGGGGACACCGTTATGTTGCGGCGTTGGTGTATCTCGGTTGGGCACACGCTGTGCACGGGGATAAGCGGCGGGCGGTCGAGTGTCATGAGCAGATTCTTTCCGTCACCGAGGCGTGCGGTGAATCGCTGTTTCGCTCGACCGCGCTGGGGGCGAAGGGCATTGTCGTATGGCAGCAAGGCGAGTGGTCGGACGCACAGCATTTGCTGCAGGAATCGCTGCGGGTCAGTCGGTACGCGCGCAGCCCTCTCGTCACGGCCCTCGATCTCGCGGGGCTGGCCTGGATCGCGGCCGATCGTGATGGTGAGCGCGCGGCTGTCCTGATGGGCGCCGTGGAATATCTGTTGCGGTCCGCCTCTGGCTTTTCGATCTTTTTCCCGGAGCTATCCCGGGCGCACGACGAATGCGAGCGCACGGTGCGTCGCGCGCTCGGTGACCGAGGATTCGATGCGGCATTCCGGCGCGGCCAATCCATGGGAATGAACGCCGCGGTGGCCTACGCACTAGGAGAAGCACCAGTCGTCACGCCCGCCGTCGCCGGACCGCAATTGACCAAGCGCGAGCAGCAGGTCGCCGATCTCGTTGCCCAAGGCCTCACCAATAAGCAAATCGCGGCGAAATTGGTGATCTCGCAACGCACTGCCGAAGGACATATCGAACACATCCTCAGCAAACTCGGATTCACCTCCCGCGCGCAGATCGCGGCCTGGACCGTGGACGAAGGTCGGCAAGCGACTTCTTGACCGCACAGTCACCTCGTGGCGATTTCGGCGGCCTTATGCCGGGCATCGTCGGCGGCGTGCATTTCGTTCGCGTACAGCAGGCCGAAGGTGAAGCCGTTCTCGCCCGCTGCTGTGCCTGCGGCGGTCGCGGTGCGCCACAGGAATTGCGACGATACGATGCTGTCGTTGTAGTCGCCGAGCACCCTTTGAATCTTCTTGTAGTACTTGATGTTCGACTTCGCTTGCTTGCGTTTCCCCGCGGGCTCGAGTAGTTCGGCGGCGTAGCGGGCTCGTTTGGCGGCCTTGCGGGCGCGGTGCAATGACGCGTGTCGTTGGTCGTGTTGGGCGGTCGCGAGCCGGTTATCGGCTTTGGCCGTGGCTTTGCGAGCCCGCTTCGCGAGTTCACGTTTGCGAAGTCGCCTGTCGAACGGCGGGTGCGATTGCCAGGCATGCAGGGTCGCGAGCAATTCCAGATAGCGAGTCGAGTCCATGGCCTCGGTGAGTGCGTTGCGGCTGGGCACCTGTCGGGCCACGATCGTCGCGTCGATGCGCGCGGCGACCGGGCCCAGGACGAGTTCGGGCGGCAGTTTGTGCACCTGGTCGGCCAGACGGCGATGTTGGACGTGGCAGTCGCGCACATCGCCGAGCAACCCTGCATACCACTTCAATTCGTCTTCGACAGCACCGATGGCGGTGCGGTCGAACAGCCTTTTGAACACGCGCAGGGTGCTGCGCAGGCGTCGCGTCGCGACGCGGGTGTCGTGGATCGGTTCCCGGCCGCGGCGCAAAGCGACGTCACCAGCGAAAATCATGTCGATCTGCGCGGCCATGTATTCATAGACGGCGCGCTCCGCCGCGGTGTCCGTGACCGGCCTCGGCTGCGCGGGCAGCACGTGAGACAGCTTGGAGGGAAACTCCGACCTGCGTGCGCCTGCCTCGGCAAGACTGTCCACCAGAGCCTCGGGTACCGCGTCGATCCGCGGGCCGAGTTCGACCTCGATCTCGTGCCAGGCGACGGAACTTCCGTCGGCCGGTGTCGTATCGACCATGTCGTCGTCGACTTCGACTATCAATTCGCCGTCGGGCCCGAGTACACGGTGGCGATTGCGCAGCGTGTGAATCGTGGTGATCGCGTGCAGTGGTTTACCCAGTGCCGCGCCGGTGACCAGCTCGATGAACTCGGGCGGCAGTTCCTCCGAGAGCGGGGCGTGCAATTCGGTGCGACCGCTCGGGTGCGGAACTTTCAACTGCCAACCGGATTCGTCGGCGCCTTCGCGGCGGCGCAGGGTGAGATTGTGAGCGAGCAGATCTCGCTCGGCGGTATCGAAATAGGTGCTGGTCAATTCGACCGACGTCTTTTCGATACGACTGTCGGAGACGAGGTTGTCCAATGCCGGAAGAGAAAAGACCCCGTCGACCTCCCATTTGCTTTCACGTTCCAGTACTTCCTCCATGAATTGGGCGTTCCCGGCGCACCGCACCTGAAACAGTCGACGTCGCCCTCATCGAGATCGATCTCGTCGCGTATTCGGCCGGTCTCGACCGCAGTGCCGGACCGTGGATGAGAATCTCGATCTTGCGGTGCGCGCCGGGTTCGGCGAGCATCGCCTTCTGCTCGGGCCTCGTGGACCGTTACCGATCATCGCCTGCGTTCACGAAGTCGAACACGGCCCTGTACCGGATGCCGCTCTCCGCCGACACGCCTACCCGGTCGTCGATCGCGGTCACTATCGTCGACCGGAACCCATCGCTTTCGGACAACTCCCACGCGGCGACCACCATCGCGCGGGGCGGTGCTCAGGCATGCGTCGAAAACCGATCGCCGGTGACGGTCTGGGTGATATCGCGATCCTGGAGCGGGGCGGCGTCAGGGGCGGGTCGACTTCGCTGGTCCACGAAATCGGCTGCGGCAGTTGATCTTCAGCGTGAAGAACCGGAAAAACATCGGTCGCGAATTCGGTGAGTCGACGGCGTCCGGGTGCGATCCTGGCTCGGGGGCGAGAGTGCGCCCCGCGGTGCCGGACTTCATCGGAGGAGCAGTCATGACCCATTCATTTCCGGAGTCGACGGACAACGCGGCCACGACATCCGGTCAGCCGCCGAAACCCGCTGCGGGGCAGCTGATCCAGCACCAGCAACCGAAATCGAAGTTCAAGATTGTCGTCCGTGCCAAGAAGCCCGAGAAGGAGGCGCAGACGGAGGTTCCGGCACAGCCGACGACAGCGTCGGTAGTACAACAAACCGCTGCCGCATCTACTTTCTCGCCTGCCGCCGAACGGCACCTGAAGTGGTTGCACGACAGCGGCCGAGCGGTACTCGCGGGCGGGCTCACGGATCTGTGGCGCTCCCATAAGGATTGGATGGACTACACGAAAACGCACGGCTGGCGGCATTACACCGAATTCGATGACCCGGACCGCCAGTACATCTGGCGCTTCAGTGCGACGCCGTACGAGGAGAAGATTTCGATCGGTGCCGATACGGCCATCTCGGAAATCATCAAGATCATCGGTGCGCACAGCAGCGGGAACGAGAAGAAGAGCCCGCACGTGCGAACCTCTTCGTTCTGCCGCAACATCGGCGCACTCATCGGTACCGCCGCATCGGCGGGCGGCGACAAGAATGTCCTGAACATCATCAACAAGGCGCCGTATCTGCTCTGCATAGATATCGCCACTCTGCGCGACAAGGGCGTGTCCGCCATGCCCGCACTCGACCGTGGCATCAGCCTGTACGAGACGGAATACGTGCTCGTCGCGACACCGGGCGAAGAACACTTCCTGGCCTGCCACCCGGTGGATCTCGATCCGGTGCTGTTCCGCAATCCGTTCAAGGGATGTATCGATTCGGCCGGAAAGTTCGTGGGCTGTACGGTTTTGGACGGAACGCTCATCGGCGCCGATGTGCCGCTGACAATCAGGGCGACCGAAACGTTCGTCAAGACGGTCGTCGAGTCGCCGCTCGTTTTCGAGGACATCGTCACCGACTTCGCTGAAATTCCGCCCGCGGACCTCGAGAACATCCTGTGGTTCGCCGCAGCCGCGGCCGACGCGGCCAGCGAACAATCCGGCTCGGTCCAGACCAAGGACCCGCTCGGCGGTCTTGCCAAGGCCGCGAAAATGATGACGACCTACAACGAAGCCATCTACAAGCTGTACAAGAAGTCCTGATCGAACAGCCGAACAGGTTGCGGGCCAGGCTATCAGAGCCGCGAGCCCGCAACCTGCGGCATGGATCGTGATCAGTTCGGTGGCCGACGAATGTCGGTATTCCGCGTGTCGGTGTGATGCCGAGGGCATACTGTGCGAGCCAAAGCTGCACCGAGGAGAGACAAGACCCGAAGGGGCCCGTCGTGACCAGTGCGATCGTCGCTCGTGTCGCCGAAACCGCCGAACTGCGCCAGACCCGCACGGCGGTAGAAGCATTGAAAATCCAACGCGCGCAGCTATCGGCCGAGCACAGGTAAGCAGACGCGTCCGCCGCGAGCAGGCACGTCCGGCCGGGCACGCGACTTGCTCGACGGCGCAACCCCCAGAGCCAGGCAGGAAGGCGCGACGCTCGGTGCGATCTGCGCCAGCCGCTCGCGAACCTGGATTGCCCACTGCCCCAGCTGATATCGCTCGATTCGACATGGGGACCGCGGCGGCAACGAGCCCCATCGGTCGCCGCCGACTTCGCCAGCTGTTGCTCTTCGATGTCCGCGGCGACGAATTCCACCCATTCTCAAGTCTTCTCAACTCGGAGGAACGGATGAACCCATGGACTGAGCGACTCTCGGTCAACAGAGTCGCTGTCGTGTCCGCCTCGATCCTGATTGCGGTGGCGGCGGTCGCCTCCTTCGCGTTCGCACATCATCTGGCACGGTTGGCCGGAACGCCGTCGACCATCGCGTGGCTGTGGCCGACCGTGGTCGGCCTCACGGTCTTTCAGATCGCCTACTGCTACGTGATGGTCGGAACGTTGCCGTATCGGACTGGAATCATCCGACTGTACTTCGGGGTTCTCCTGCTGAGTGGTGTCGCCGCCGGGGTCCTCGGAAACGCGTTCAACGCAACGGATCCCGGCGAGCTTTCGCTGTCCGCCAAAGCGATCATCGGCGCGGTTCCGCCGCTGTGCCTGCTGCTGATGGTCCTCAACACCTCGATCTTCTTGAGCACAACCAAACCGTGGCTGCACGGTGCGGACCATTTCTCCCGGCGTGCGACAGCTGAAACGCCCGTCGTCGACGCGGCCGGACGTCTCCTGTCGTAGCTCGCCCTGTCTCGACTAGTTGCCTTGGGCAACTAGTCTGATATGGTAGCCCCGAGCAACTATCTACGGGGTCCGCGGTGACGTCCACTCAGCGGGCAATCCGGTGCCGCGTGCATTAGCGCCACGAGAGAGTGAGGCCTGCCTTGTCGCAGAATTTGCAGGACGCGGACCAGCAGAACGCCACACCGGACCTGAACAAGCACGCCGAGCCCGGCGCTCCGATGACACACCGTCAGATCATGGAAACGCTGACCGGACTGCTGACCGGCATGTTCGTCGCGATCCTGTCCTCGACCATCGTCGCGAACGCGCTGCCGACGATCATCTCCGATCTGCATGCGGGCCAGACCGCCTACAGCTGGGTGATCACCGCGACCCTGCTCGCGATGACGGTGACCACGCCGATCTGGGGAAAACTGTCGGATCTGGTCGACAAGAAACTTCTCGTGCAGATAAGCCTGGTCATCTTCGTTGTGGGCTCGATCATCGCGGGTCTGGCTGCCAATGTGGGAGAGCTGATCGCGGCGCGGACGATTCAAGGTGTCGGCGCGGGCGGTATGACGGCGCTGACCCAGACCATCATGGCGGTCATGATCTCGCCCCGCGAACGCGGTCGCTACGGCGGTTACATGAGCGGTCTCTTCGCCGTCGGCACCGTGGTGGGACCGCTGGTGGGCGGTGCCATCGTGGATACTTCGTGGCTGGGCTGGCGGTGGTGCTTCTTCATCGGCATCCCGGTCGCTGCGGTCGCATTGGTCGTACTCCAGAAGACGATGCGCCTGCCGATGGTCAAACGGCAGACCTCGGTGGACTGGCTCGGAGCGCTGCTCGTCGCCGCCGCCACCTCGCTGCTGCTGATCTGGATCTCGTTCGCCGGCGACAAGTACGCCTGGCTGTCCTGGCAGACCGGCGTGATGATCGGCGGCGCAGTGGTTTTGGTCGCGCTGTTGCTGCTGACGGAGTCGAAGACGAGCGAGCCGATCATCCCGCTGTACCTGTTCGGCAATCGCACCATCGTGCTGGCGGTCGTGGGCTCCTTGGTCGCGGGTGTGGCGATGTACGCCGGGACCACCTTCCTGAGCCAGTACTTCCAACTCGCCCGGGATGCGTCGCCGACCGAGGCGGGCCTGCTCACCCTGCCGATGATCTTCGGCCTTGCCATCGTGTCGATCGTGTCGGGACGCCTGATCTCCCGGACCGGTCGCTGGAAGATCGTCCTGGTCATCGGCAGTGTGCTCTTGGTGGTCGGTGTCACCTCGTTGGGCACCGCCCGCGCCGACACCCCTTACGGACTGCTGGCCGTCTACATGTTCTGCGTCGGCGCCGGAGTCGGCATGACCATGCAGAACTTGGTACTCGCCGTACAGAATCAAGTGCGCATCCACGAGATCGGCGCGGCCAGCGCGACTGTCGCTTTCATGCGATCTCTCGGCGGTGCGATCGGTGTTGCCGCACTGGGTGCGGTCATGGCGAACAGCATCACCCGCTACACAGAATCCGGTTTGGCCCGGCTGGGAATCCCCGGCAGCGGCGTTCATTCGGGTAGCAGCCTGCCGAGCTTGTCCGCGCTGTCGGCCCCGGTCCGCTCGGTAGTGGAAGACGCCTATGGACACGGCGTCGCCGATGCCTTCCTCTGCACCGCGCCGCTGGCCGTGCTCGCGCTGGTCGCTGTCCTGTTCATCCGAGAGGTCCCGCTGCGCACCACAAATGCCCCGGACCCCATAGTCGAAGCGGCAGGACCGCGGACCGAGGGTAAAGTCGGCCACTCCTGAGTAACCCGTACGCTTCACGCGGCGCTGTGGAGGTGGGTAAGACGGTGAACGACACGATCGACGAGATCGAGGAACAGCTCATTGTGGCGCTGCGGCGCAGCCGCAGAACCTCGTTCGAGTCCGCGGAACGCGTCCATCCCGGTCTCGAGCCCGCCGCCTACGCCTTCCTGATGCGCCTCGACGCCATCGGGTCCAGCCGTCCCAGCGACCTGGCCAGCTACTTCCGTATCGGGAAAGCAACTACCGGACGCCAACTTTCGGCACTCGAGGAACTCGGACTGATCGACCGGCAACCCGATCCGGACGACGGTCGTGCCCAGCTGCTCGCGCTGACCGCGCTCGGCAAACAGCGGCTGGACGCGACCCGCGCCGCGCGCCGCCGAGTGCTGCACGAACGACTGTCGAGCTGGCCCGAATCCGACCTGGCCACACTCGCCGAACTCCTGCACCGCCTCAATGCCGAATTCGGCGACTGAGACCGTCGCCCTCTTCGGTCCGCACCGCGGCGTGTCGCCGGGTGATGAGCCAGCCGACAGCGCCCGCGACCGGGAGCATGATTCCGCCGTAAACCCCTGCGGGCACACTTATTTCGGTGCTGTCGAGCACACTGACGGCGATGGTGATGGCGATGGCGCTGTTGTGGATACCGATTTCCATCGAGCAGGCTATCGCCTGGCGGATATCGACGCCGAGCCATCGGGGGACGAAGTAGCCCACAGTCAAGCTGAGCAGGCAGAAGACAAAGGTGACCGCGCCGACGTCGAGGAGGTATCCCGGCAGATCGGCCGCACCGCTGATCACGCTCGCGGCGATGACGAGTACCAGGGTCAGCGCCGAGCCGATGCGCACCGGCCGGTTCATCCGGTCGGCGAAGTCGGCGGATATCCGTCGCACCAGCATGCCGACGATGACCGGGATCAGGATCATCGCGAACACTTGGATCACCTTGCCGAACTGCAGGCCGAGTCCGCTCGCACCGGCTTCGGGTTCGAAATAGTCGATCGCGAAGTTCGTGATCAGGGGCGCGGTGACGACCGCGATGATCGAATTGACGGCCGTGAGGGATACGTTGAGTGCGACATCGCCGCCGAACAGGTGACTGAGCAGGTTGGCCGTGGTGCCGCCGGGCGATGACGCGAGCAGCAGCATGCCGACGGCAAGGGTTGGCGGTAGATCGAAGAGCAGGACCAGACCGAACGCGATCGCCGGAAGGACGAGCAGTTGACACACCAGCGCGATAGCGACCGTCCTGGGTTGGCGCGCGATGCGGGTGAAATCGTCGACGCTGAGCGAAAGTCCCAGCCCGAACATAATCACGGCCAAAGCCAGTGGCAGAGCCAGTGATACGAGCGGTGAGTTCACCGGTGTTCCTCCGTCGCGTTGGAGTGGACGCGGAAACGGTATCCGGCTGGGGCGGTGCGGTGGTCTGGTCCTTCCGTTCAGCGAGATCGACCGGTCAGGCGATGATGCGCAATGGGTGTTCCAGGAGTTCGGTCAACTGTTGGAGGAACCGTGCGGCGGTTGCGCCGTCGATTGCGCGGTGGTCGGCGGAGAGGGTGACCCGCAAGATGCTGCGGGTGACGACCTGGGAGCCGTCGAGGCGTAGTTCGTCTTTGGCCGCGCCGACGGCGAGGATGGCGGATTCCGGCGGGTTGATGACGGCGGTGAATTGTTCGATGCCGAACATGCCGAGGTTGGAGATGGTGAAGGTGCCGCCGCTCATTTCGTCGGCGCGGAGTTTGCGGTCGCGGGCGCGTTCGGCTTTGTCGCGGGTTTCGGTGGCGATTTCGGAGACGCTCTTGCGGTCGGCGTCGCGGACGACGGGAACGAGTAGTCCGGCGGGGGTGGCGACGGCGATGCCGAGGTGAATTCCACGGTGCCGCAGGAGTTTGTCGTCGGCTATGGAGACGTTGACGGCCGGGTCGGTGCGCAGTGCCGTGGCGACCGCTTTGACCAGTAGGTCGTTGACGCTGACCTTGGTTTTGCCTGCTTGTTCGAGGGTGCGGTTGATCTCGGCGCGGAAGGCGAGCAGGTCGGTGACGTCGATGGCGCTGGTCAAGTAGATGTGCGGGGCTTGCTGTTTGCTTTCGGTGAGGCGTTTGGCCGAGACCTGCTGGATGGTGCTGAGCGGGATCTCGTCGTAGTCACCCGAGGCGGTCATGGATGCTACCGGCGGTGCGACCGGAGTGGATTCGATAGTGCGGTAAGCGGATTCGACATCATTGCGAGTGACTCGACCGCCGGGGCCGGTGCCGGTTACGGTGGCGAGATCGATGTCGAGTTCGCGGGCGATCTTGCGGGCCAGTGGTGAGGACTTCTTGTGCGTCCGGGTCTCTGTTGCCGCGGAAACAGTTCCAGCGGCGTCGATCGGATTATCTTGCGCACCACCGCGTCCCGGCGGGACTACAGGTTCTTTCGCCGTATCACTCGATGCCACACCGCTTTCGGCAGCAGGGTTCGGTCCGGCAGAGCCGCCCGCCGCGGACCCGGTTCCATCGCCGATCAGCGCGATCGTATTGCCGATCGGGACCCGCGAGCCCGGTTCGAACAGAATCTGTTCGAGAATGCCGTCCTCGTAGGCTTCGAGTTCCATCAGCGCTTTGTCGGTTTCGATTTCGGCGAGGATATCGCCGCGGCTGACCTTGTCACCGACCTGCTTGAGCCAGGCGACGACGACGCCTTCCTCCATGGTGTCGGACAGGCGGGGCATGATGATGTCGGGCATGTGAAGTCCTCTCAGCGGCGTCGGCCGACGGCCGCGAGTGTTTCCGCGGCGGCGGTGTACAGGGATTCGGCGGACGGCAGCGCGATCTGTTCGAGAGTTTTGGCATACGGCAGCGGTACTTCCGCGGCGGCGACTCGCCGGACCGGTGCGTCGAGGTAGTCGAAGGCGCCGTCGGAGATGGAAGCGGCGATTTCCGCGCCGATGCCGTAGGTGAGCCAGTCGTCTTCGGCGACCACGGCGCAGCCGGTCTTGCGTACCGAGCTGACAACGGTGTCGCGGTCCAGGGGCCGCAGGCTACGCAGGTCGATGACCTCGGCCGAGATCCCTTCGGTGGCCAGGCGTTCGGCGACTTGGGTGGCTATCGTCGCCATGCGCGAATAGCCGATCAGGGTGATGTCGGTCCCTGGACGCGTAATCGCTGCCTTGCCGATCGCGACTGGCGGAAGATCCTCGGGCACTTCGCCTTTGGTGTTGTAGAGAGCGAGGTTCTCCAGGAACAGCACCGGGTCGTCGTCCTCGATCGCGGCGCGCAGCAGTGCCCGAGCGTCGGCCGGAGTGCTGGGGGCGACGACCTTGAGTCCGGGCACGAACGCGTAATACAGCTCGATGTTCTGCGAGTGGGTGGCGCCCAGTTGCTGGCCGCCGCCACCGGGAGTGCGGATGACCATCGGGACGCTGGTCTGTCCGCCGAACATGCCGTAGATCTTGGCGGCGTGATTGACGATCTGGTCCAGCGCCAGCAAGGAGAAGTTGATCGTCATGAGTTCCACGACGGGGCGCAGGCCGAGCATGGCCGCGCCGATGGCCGCGCCGACGAATCCCTCCTCGGCGATCGGGGTATCGCGCACTCGCTTCTCGCCGAATTCGGCGAGCAGTCCCGCGGTGATCTTGTAGGAGCCTTCGAAGATGCCGATCTCTTCCCCGATGAGCAGGATGTCGTCATCGCGACGCATCTCCTCGCGCAGGGTTTCGCGCAGCGCTTCGCGATAGGTCATGACAGGCACGGTGGTGTCCTCAGCGGTTGCGGGAAGTGTGTTCAGAACAGCGGATCGGCTGGCAGCCGTCGGGATTCACCGGCCACCGGGGTGGCGTAGGTGTAGTCGAACAGGCTCGTCGGCTCCGGGCGTGGACTGGCGTCGGCGAAGGCCACGGCGGCGTCGACTCCATCGCGTACCTCGGCTTCGATGGCGGCAACGGTGTCCTCGTCGAGGAAACCGGCGGCGATCAGCTCGCGCTGTAGCCGTGCGACCGGATCGGATTCACGCGCCGTCGAAACCGCCTCGGCGCTACGGTATTTCGCCGGGTCGACCACCGAATGCCCCTTGAGCCGGTGGCTGACGGCCTCGAGCAGGGCTGGTTTTCCCTCCCGGCGGGCGGCTTCCACCAGCTCGGTGGCGATATCCCGCACCGCGAGAACATCGGTCCCATCGACTCGTTCGCCGCGCATCCGGTACGCGCTGGCACGCTTGTAGAGGTCGGGTTCGGCGGAGGACTGTTCGACGGTGGTGCCCATGCCGGTCTGGTTGTTGATCACCAGGAACACCACCGGCAGATGCCACAGTGCCGCGATATTCAGCGATTCGTGGAATGCCCCGATATTGGTTGTGCCGTCACCCATTTGGCAGACCACCACATCGTCGCCGCCGCGGTAGTCGATCGCCAGTGCGGCGCCGACGGCCAATGGCAATTGGCCGCCCACGATCCCGTATCCGCCGAGCAGCCGGGTCGCGGTGTCGAACATATGCATCGAGCCGCCCCACCCCTTGGAGGTGCCGGTGGATCGGCCGTACAGCTCGGCCATCACCCGGCCGGGTTCGATGCCTTTGGCGATCGCGTAGCCGTGTTCGCGGTAGTTGGTGAACAGGTAGTCGGTTGGGCGCATCGCCGCGGCGACTCCGACGACGGTGGCTTCCTCGCCGAGGTTGAGATGGCAGTAGCCGCCGATCTTGGCCTGGGTATAGCCCTGGGCGGTGCGCTCTTCGAAGCGGCGCACGAACAGCATGTCGCGGAAGTAGCCACGCAGGGTGTCGGGATCGGTACCCGCGAATGCCTTGCGGGTAGCGGCCTTCGACGTGGTTTTACGGGGTGCGGCGGTCGTGGTCACGGTGGCTCCTCAGCGTTTGCGTGGCGCGATGTGTACGGGCAGTCCGAGTCCGGCCAGTGCCGCCTCCATGCCGATCTCGCCGAGGGTCGGGTGGGCGTGGATGGTGTCGGCCAGCTCGTCGAGCGTTGCCTCGAGCGAAATCGCCAGCGCGCCTTCGGTGATCAGGTCGCTGGCCGAGGGCCCGATGATGTGCACACCGAGGATTTCCTGATGCTGTTGCCCGGCAACAATTTTCACGAATCCCTCGGTCTCGCCGAAGGTTTTGGCTCGACCGAGGGCCGCGAACGGGAAGCGCGCGGTGATCACCTCGTGCCCGGCGGCGCGGGCGGCGGCCTCGGTGAGTCCGACGCTCGCGATCTCCGGATGAGTGAAGGTGGCCGCGGGGATCACCGTGTAATCGATATGCGCCTGATGTCCGGCGATCACGTCGGCGGCGGTGAGGCCTTGGTGGGAGGCGACGTGGGCGAGCAGCGCCCGACCGGTGACGTCGCCGATGGCGTACACGTGCGCGATACCGGTTCGCAACTGCTCGTCGACGATGATGAATCCACGGTCGTCGGTGGCGATCGCGGCAATGTCCAAGCCGAGGTCGGCGGTGTTGGGACGCCGACCGACACCGACCAGCACCACGTCGGCATCGAGCTCGCGCTCCTGTGAGCCGTCGACGGTCACTCGCAGTGTCCGATTCGACTCTTGTGCAATGGATTTCACCGTCGATCCGGTGAGCACCGAAATGCCGCGCTTGCTGAAGGAGCGGCCCAGCGCGGTCCCTATATCGGTGTCCTCCGCGGGAACGAGCCGGTCCTGCATTTCGACGATCGTGACCTCGGCGCCGAAGGTGGCGAACAGACTGGCCCATTCGGCGCCGACCGCGCTACCGCCGATGATCACCAGCCGATTGGGCACCTCGGTCAACCCGAACGCGCCGTCGGAGGTGATCACGCCGGGCAGGTCGGCGCCGGGAATCGGCAGCCGAGCGGGCACCGAGCCGGTCGCGATGATCACATCGCGCGCACCGACCCGCCGGATCGGCGTGGTCGGGGCGGCGGCGTAGCGCGGGCCTTGCGGACCGACGGGGGAGGGACCCACCTCGTGCACCTCGACGGTGGTGGGATCGATGAACCGGGCATGGCCCTCGATGACCGTCACGCCGTTGGCCGCGAGCAAACCCGCGACACCGTCGGTGAGTTCCTTGACGATGCCGTCCTTGCGCTGGCGCACTGTGGCGAAGTCGAAGCGCACATTGTCGGCGTAGACACCGAAATCCGCTGCGGCGCTGACGGTCTGGAAAACCTCCGCGGATCGCAGCATGGCCTTGGTCGGAATGCAGCCCCAGTTCAGGCAGACCCCGCCTGGCCGTTCCTTCTCCACCAAGGCGACCGTCAAGCCGTGCTGGGCCGCGCGGATGGCGGCCACATAGCCGCCGGGGCCGCCGCCGACCACCAACAGATCGAAGTCCGGCACTCGTGGTGCTCCTCGTCTCGAACGATTTCGACTCGGCGCGGGTATGGCGCGAGTCATCATCGACGAGTCTGGTCACCACCCAGCGCACAGACAATCACTCCGAAGCCCAGGAAATCGGTCTCGAAAGTGGGCGCTGAGCACAATTCCACGGATGTCTATCGATACTCTGATTCGCCGAGTCGCAGCGCCGCGAGTGCGAGCGAGAGCTCCAGATAGGAGCGTTGTCCGTCGAGCGGACGACCGAGCAGTGTCGAGATGCGTTGCAGCCGGTTGATCACGGTGTTGCGGTGGCAATGCAGACGCGGCGCGGCATTGGCGGCCGAGCAGTTCTCCGCCAGCCATACCGCAAGGGTGTGCAGCAGCGAGTCACGCTCTTTGACCGGCAGCGCCAGCACCGGGCCCAGGGTTCGGGAAACCAGAAGTTCGGTCAGGTCCGGCGAGCGGACCAGCAGCGCTTCCGGGTAACGCTCGTCCAAGGCGACCAATCCCGTTGCGTCCCAGGGCATTGTCTGCATCGCGACGAGAGCGAGCGCGTGCGCGGTATCGACATCCGCGAGTCCCGCGACAGCGGGGGAGGCACCAGCCAGTCCGCGTATCTGCGGGCGAAGATGAGCGAGCACGCCAGCGCTGTCGTGACGGGCCAGCGACACCAGGCCGATCGTGGCATCCACCCGGTCATGCCATACCGACCGAATCCCCAACGCGCCCAACGCGGTTTCGGCACCCGCGCGCAACGGCCGTCCCTCACCGCCACGGACAGCGACCACCAGATACGCACCCTGGGCGGGCAAGTTCAGCTCGCGCGCCACCCGCGCGGCGAACGTCGCATCGTGCGCGCGCCCGGCGAGCAGATCCTCGATCAGCGCGTGCCTGCGGCGTTCGTCGTGGCGCACCTGTTCGAGTTCGGCATTGCGATACGACGTGACCAACGCCGAGGACATCCCATCGATCACCGTCCACATCGCGGTACCCGCCTCGCGGACCTCCCGCGCGTCGATCGCCTCGGCCTTGTCCAGCAACGCCTCCCATACGATCCCGCCGCCGAGGCGGAACGTGCGCAACATCGCCTCCAACGGCACCGCTTGCGCAGCGCGATGCCTGCCTATCGCCGCGGCCACATCATCGTGTTCGGGATCGGTCGCCGCCCCGCCCAGCAGATCCAAGATCCGGGTCAGATATTGCCGACAGCCTTCTCGCAACTCGTTGCGCGGCACCGAGGTGTAATCCGTCCACTCCGGGTTATCGGTGAAAATCGCCGACAGCAACCGCCGGGTCAGCACTGGAATCTCCGCCCGGCAGGCCGCGGCCAACTTTCGTGTACCCGCCGTAGCGACCGGATGCTGGGGTGTAGCCATACCAGTCGACGCTACTCAGTGCCGTTGCGGCGTGGATATGCGACTTTCGCGCGCCGCACCCATAGACCTATCCGGTAACCAGGAATACGCTGAAGTTTGCCAAATATTCTGCGTCCCGATCTATCCCACTCTGGGGCGTCGTCTCTCGGACGTCCGGGCTTCGCTGATGCGTTTGGGTGTCGAGGCGAGCAAGGAGTGAGCTGTGAAAGGTGGAGCAAGAATTGCCATAGGGGTGGGCATTGGGTATGTGCTGGGGCGCACGCGCAAGATGCGGTTCGCGTTGGCGCTGGCGGGTGCGGCGATGACAAGGCGGTCGGCGGGAACGCCTGGGGATCTGCTCGAGCGGGGGACATCGTTGCTCAGATCGTCGCCGGAGCTGACTCAGATCACCGATACCGTCAAGGGTGAGTTGGTGGGCGCTGTGCGCTCCGCCGCGGTCACCGCCGCGAGCCACCGCATCGACGCGCTCAACGCCCGGTTGCAGCAGCGTGCGATGCCCGATCTGCGGGAGGAGCGAGGCTATTCGCGGGAGCCGGATTCCGACGAGGGCGAACTGCCTGAGGACGATCTGCGCGAGGACGAAATGGCCGAGGCCGAACTAGACCAGAACGAACCGGCCGACGACGAGGGCGGGTACGACGAGGACGATTCCGGCCGATCGCGAAACGAATACGACGACGACTCCCGGCTGACGAGCGCTCGGTCGCGAGCCCGCCAGACGATGACGGCCGTGCGTAGAACGGGTGCGCGGACTTTGGACCGTGCATCCGGCTCAGCCGAGCGGAAGCCGCCCGCGCCTCGTCGACGCCGGAGTCGCGTCGATACCGATGTAGCCGACGAAGCGCCCGTGCGACGCACGAGGAGATGAGGCCGATGGCGGCCAAGACACTGCGTGATACGACGGCTGGAGTCGGCAAGAAGGCCGCCGCCTCCGCGGGGCGGGCCACCAAAGCCGCGACCGGGGCGGCATCGACCATCCAGAAGAAGACCCAACAAGCCGCCCCGACCAGCCCCCTGCAGCAATCGATGCAGAATCTCACCGCAACCCTGGCCGCACGCGCGGCCTCCGGGCTCTCGGGCACGGTATCGAAGACAGCCGACCGGCTGAATCAATACGCTGAGGACGGTGGGGGAAATCTACTGTCGGCGATAACGGGAGTGGAAAGACTCGGCGCAGGCGCCTCGCCGCTCCAGGCGGCGATGAGCGCGGGCATGGCCAAGCTGAAGCACTCCGTCCGCGACAACTTCGAAACGGTCAAGGAGTCCATAACCGGCGGCAAGGGCAAGGGGGGCGGCAAGAAGCGCAAACCGACGAATATCGTCGAGCAGCTCGATCTCGGCGTTCCGATCGACCTTGCCTACGACCAGTGGACCCAGTTCTCGGACTTTCCGAAGTTCACCAAGAAGATCGAGCAGGTCGAGCAGGAGTCCGACGAGAAACTCACCTGGACCGGCAAGGTGTTCTGGTCCAGGCGGACTTGGAAATCCACGATCCTCGAACAGGTGCCCTACGAACGAATCGTCTGGCGTTCGTCCGGCGCCAAGGGGTATATCGACGGCGCGGTGAGCTTTCACGAGATCACGCCGGGTCTCACCCGCATCCTCGTGGTGCTCGAGTACCAACCGCACGGCCTCTTCGAGAAGACGGCCAACATGTGGCGCGCGGCCGGTCGCCGGTGCCGCCTGGAACTCAAGCAATTCGAGCGGCATGTCATGACGGAGGCCGTGTTGCATCCGGATGACATCGTGGGCTGGCATGGCGAGATCCGCGACAGCAAGGTCGTCAAGGACGACGAGACCGCACGGCGCGAGGAAGAGGAAGAGGAGAACGCCGAAGCCGAAACCGCGGACAACGAAGATCAAGAACAACAGGAACCCGAAGACGAATCCGAAGAGGAACCCGAAGACGAATCCGACGAGTTCGACGAGGACGAGCAAGACGAGGGCAAGCAGCCCGCGCCGCCTCGCCGTCGATCGGGCACCAAGCGCCGCACCACAGCGGCCCGCCGGTCGAGCAAGAGCGGAGCACGAACATGACCATCGAACCCGCAGGTGGTGGCGGAACCGGCACAATGGCGCGCCCGAATTCCTCCAGCCTTGCCGACGTTGTAGACACGATTCTGGACAAAGGACTGGTTATCGACGCGTTCGCGCGCGTGTCGTTGGTCGGCATCGAACTGGTGACTATCGACGCCCGAGTCGTGGTGGCCAGCGTCGACACGTATCTGCGTTTTGCCGAGGCGGTCAACCGGCTCGAAATTTCCACCAGTGAACCCAAGGGCTTGACCGATATCGTCGGCGACGTCACCGAAGGCGCGAGCAAGCACAAGACGAAGGGTGCGCTCGAGGCGGCGGGCGAGAAGGTCAAGAGCTTCCTCGACGACGTCGAGGACAAGCGCCAAACAGCACCCCGGCCTTCGCGGCGCAGGGGGGAATGATGGCTACCGCCCACGCCGTATACGTCTACGGCATCGTGCCCGCCGATGTGGAGCCGCAGTCGCATGCCAGTGGTATCGGCGACCCCCCGAGCGACGTCTCGGTGGTGCGGCACGGCGAGATTGCCGCGCTGGTCAGTGACATCGCCACCGATCACCCGCTAGGCGAGCCCGATGACCTTGCCGCGCATGCCAAGCTGCTGGACCAGTCGGCGGCCGTGGTTCCGGTGCTGCCGCTGCGCTTCGGAGCGGTGATGACCGATGAGGAGGCGGTGGAGAACGAGTTGCTCGGCGAACACGAGGACGAGTTCCGCGCCGCGCTGGAGCAACTGGAGGGTCGCGCGCAGTTCGTGATCAAGGGACGTTACGTCGAGAATGCCGTGCTGCGTGAACTTCTCGACGAAAACGCCGAAGTCGCCCGGCTACGCGAAGAGATCCACGACAAACCCGAAGACGCCACCCGCGATGCCCGAATCGCACTGGGCGAAATGATCAATCAGGCAATCGAAGCCAAACGCGCCGAGGACACCCGCAGGGTGATTTCCGAACTCGAGGAGTTCGACTCGCTCGTCAACCCGCGCCAGCCCACTCACGAGGAGGACGCGGTCCATATCGCGGTCCTGCTCGACAGCAGTCGGCAAGACGATCTCGAGAATAAATTGCGTCGACTCGCCAGGGACTGGGACGACCGCGTCGAACTGACTCTGCTCGGACCGATGGCGGCCTACGACTTCGTGATGAAGCAGGCACCCGAGAGCTGAACCATGGGTCTGGTCTCAGCGATCTTGTCGTTGCCCCTCGCCCCGGTGCGCGGCGTGATCTGGCTGGGCGAACTGATCCAGGACCAGGTAGAGCAGCAACGACAGGATCCTGCGACAGTGCGGCTCGAACTCGAGGAGATCGATGCGGCCGCGACAGCCGGTCGCCTGTCCGAAGAAGAGCGGAAACAAGCGCAGCGGGCCGTCCTCCACCGCAGGCTCCGGCCACCAGGCGGCACGACGGCGCCCAACCGGAAGGAGTGATTCGCGTGGCACGCATGACCACTCCGGAAAACCCCGAGGATGTCGACTCGGCGTCGGACGAACCGCCCCCCATCACCGCGGCGCAGGCCTCGGCCGCGGCAATCGAGATCCTCGTGGAACTGACCTCGAAGCACGTGGAGGGAGTCACCTCCATGGAGCCGATCGAGGATGGATGGCTGGTCGAGATGGAGGTGCTCGAGGATCGCCGAATCCCCTCATCGGGGGACATGCTGGCGCTCTATGAGCTCGAGCTCGATTTGGACGGAAATCTGCTGGCCTACCGCAGAATCAAGCGCTACTACCGCGGCAGCACCGATATCGGCGAAAGAAACCGACGATGACGGTGGTCGGAGGCGAGTCGTCGGCACCGCAGCCCTACGGTGGCGGACATCACTCGACGAATCTCGCCGACATCCTCGAACGGGTACTCGACAAGGGTTTGGTGATCGCGGGCGACATCCAGGTGAATCTGCTCGATATCGAACTGCTCACGATCAAGCTGCGGCTGGTCATCGCGTCTTTGGAGACGGCCAAGGCGGTGGGCATCGACTGGTGGGAGACCGACCCCTGGCTCAGCAGCAAGGCCCACACGCTCGAGCGGCAGGATCACGACCTCGAACTGGAGAACCGGGAACTTCGCGACCGGATCGCCGAACTCGAAGCCGCACGAGAGGTCCCGCAATCTCTCGAAGGCCGCCGCGCGGCCACGGAATCGAGGCGGCGTGACTGACGAGGTCGGCGTCTGGCTGTACGCGGTGACTCGCGCCACCGACGCCGCGACGGGACCGGGTTCGATCACCGGAGTGGCCGGTGAGCCAGTACGCGCGGTGGTCTCGGATGCTTTGGCGGCGTTCGTCGGATCGGTGCCGCTCGCGGTGTTCGGGGAGCAGCCACTACGCCGGAACTTGGAGGATCTGGACTGGCTGGCGGCGACGGCCCGTGCGCACGACGGCGTGGTGTCAGCGCTGGTGCGCCGCGGCCCGACCGTCCCGCTACGCCTGGCCACGGTCTTTCTCGACGACGAGCGGGTGCGCGACCTGCTCGATACGAGGCGTACGGACTTCATCGCAGCGCTGACGCTGGTGACCGGCCGCACCGAGTGGGGCGTGAAGGCATACACCGACCGCGCCGCCCTCACCGCCGCGGTGGCCGATGCCAGGGCCGCGAGCACGGGGAGCGGAAAGGGCAGTGGCACAGCTTATCTGGCCCGTCGCCGCGCGGAACTGTCGGCACAGGAAACTGTGGAGCGCGACGCGGCAGAGCGGGCCGAGGAGATCCACACGCGTTTGGTTCGTCGCTCCGCGGCGGGGCGTCGCCAAGCGGCGACGGATCCGGCGCTGAGCGGACGCCGCGACTGGATGGTGCTCAACGGTACTTATCTGGTCGATGACGATGACGCCGGTGACTTCGCCGCGACCGTGGACGAACTCGGCAAGGAACTGCCCGGTATCCGGCTCGAAATCACCGGTCCTTGGCCGCCGTACTCGTTCGCGGGCGTGGAACAGGAGCCGATATGAGACCCGCCGACCAGAGCGTCGACGGCGAGCGCCGGGTCGCACTCGTCGACCTGCTGGACCGGGTGCTGGCCGACGGGGTAATCATCACCGGCGATATAAGGTTGGCCATCGCGGACGTAGACCTGGTCGCGATCTCGCTGCGAGCCCTCGTCTCATCCATCAGCACGCTGTCCGCCGCCTCGGTCGAACCCGCGGCGGCGCAACCTGAATTGGAACCGCCCCGCGATGACTGAAATCGGTGGCATTCCACCGCGTATCGATACCGACCCCGAATCCGTCGAGCGGGGTCTGGTCACGCTTGTGCTCACACTGGTGGAGTTACTGCGGCAACTGATGGAACGGCAGGCCCTGCGGCGCGTGGACGATGGCGAGCTGACGGACACTCAGATCGAACGTATCGGCACCACCCTGATGCTGCTCGAGCAACGCATGGACGAACTGCGCGACCATTTCGGCCTCACCCCAGAAGATCTCAACATCGACCTGGGACCCTTGGGAAAGCTTCTTCCCGACTAGCAGCGTGATGCAATAATCCTCGGCGACACCATCACCGCTCTGTTGGGGGAGCATGGGGACGAGAAGAGCTTTGCTGCAAGCGGGTTGGGTGCTGCCATTGGCCGCGTGCGCGCCGCAGCTGTTGTGGGGCGATTCCGGGTCGATCCGGATCGGGGTGTCGTGGAGTGGGGCGGAACTGGCCGCCTTCCGGAAGGTGCTGGCGCCGATGCCGTTCGCGCGATCGGTGGATGTGATTCCGATGGGGGACGAGGTCGGTACCGCGTTCAGCGCGGGCGGGAAGTCGGCGCCGGATATCGTGCTGCTGCCGCAGGCCGGTCAGGTTCGCGCACTCGTCGACGACGGTAAGCTCCGGCCGGTCCCTGATGCGCTGTGGACCGACGACCAAGGGGCGCGGTATCCCGAGTTGTGGCGACAGCTGTTGTACCACAACGGAAAACCGTACGGTGTGCCGTTCAAGGCCGCCGACAAGTCGCTGGTCTGGTACGACCGGCAGACCGTCGAGAAGTACCACCTCGGCGACCCCGCCGATTGGACGATCGCGGATTGGGTCGACCGGATCGAGGTGCTGGCGGGCACACCGATCCGTTTGCTGGCCCTCGCCGCGGCGGACGGCTGGGTACTGACCGATGTCTTCGAGAATGTGCTGCGCGCCGAATCGCCGCGCACCTACGACGATTTGACCACCACCACGCAGGATCGCGTCTGGGACCGGCCTGCCGTGCGCGCGACGTTCGGAAATCTCGCCCGGCTGTGGGGCCGACGGCATGCCATCGCGGGCGGTGTCGCGGTGGCGTCGACCCGTCAGTTCCCGGACGCGATTCGAGAGGTGTTCGAGCACCGCCGCGCCGCCATGGTGATCGCGCCGGATTTCGCCGAACCCGTTGTCCGCGAATGCCTTCGAGCCTCAGGGCGACGGCCGGAAGAGGTGGTCGGCATCGCGCCGTTCCCGGTCACCGGTCTCGGTGGTGAACGGCCACGGATTGTGGGTGGCGATGTCATGGTGGTGACCGGATACGCAGGCTCGCGCGCCGATGAGGTGGTGGCGGCGCTGGCCGCGCCTAAGGCGCCGCTGCCCTGGATTCAGGGTGACGGCGGCTTCATCGCCCCGAATACCCGTACCGCCGTGCGCTATTCGGCACTGCTGGAACCGATCGCGCGTTCGCAGAGCCCGTGGAGCGCGTTCGATCTGTCCGATCAACTGGGGGCGGTGGGCGGCCGTAATGGGTTGTGGCGCATACTGACCGACTTTCTCGTCGCGATCGGTGACGGTGCCGCCGAGCGGCCGGATGCCGCGATCGATCGCGCGATCGCCGCATTGGACGGATTCGAGCGGAGCCGCCGATGACGGGTGTCGCCGACTTCCGTGCCAACGGATTGCGCATCGAGCTCGCGACTCGCCGGATGCGCGGCCCACTCGTACCAGGCGGGCGGCCGCATCGCTGGCTCGGTTGGGCGGGGCTGCTGGCGGTGGGGTTGATCGCGGCATTGCTGGTGGCGCCCGCGGTGTGGACGGTGGCGATCGCGGTGCCCGCGCGTCCGCGAATCGTGTTCTCCTGCATGCTGGTTGCCTGTGGTGCCGTTCCCTTCACCCTGATCCTCAGGCGTGGATCGCCGAGCCGGGCACGCCGGTCGGTGCTGGCGGTTTGCGCCGTGCTCATCGCGCTGGGGCTCTGGTCGCTCGCCGACGCCTTGGCCGGGGACGGACGATGGGCGTACCTGCTGACCATACTGTGGGTCGTCTTCGGTCTTATCCTGCTGCTCGTCGCCGTCGGCATCGCCTGGCTGTCACGCGATTCGCGCAGGTTGTGGGCGCCGTTGATCGTGCCGTTCGGTATCTCGGCATTCGTCTCGGGTGTCGCCTTCCGGATAATCTTCCAGTATCTCGCCGCTCGGTTCGGCATCGAAAGCGTTGGCGGGTACCGGATCTGGTTCGCGCTCATGCTCGGTTCGGCGTTTCTGTGGACCTGGCTGGGCTTCCTGACCGGCTTGTTGCGCGCCGATATCCGTGCCATCGAGGCGGATCCGGTGCGGTCGGGCTATCTGCACGGGCAGGGAAAGCGTTTCCCGCTGCTGCGCCTGCTGGAGCTGGTGCGTCCGATCCTGCTCATCCTCGGATTGGTCGTCGCCGTGGCCGCGGCCAGGGTCTTCGATGTGGTGCTGATCGGGGTACCCGGTTCGATGCAGTACCAGCTCGACAGTGCGACCGTGCAGTGGTGGCGACTGGCCACCGACGGCTATCCCAGCGCGGGTGTCGCCGCGGCGTACGCGTTGCCGTTGGCGGTGCTGGTCGGCTTCGTGGCCTGGCTGCCGCGGACCGGCGTGCGCGGGCAGCGCGGCGGGCAGACCTACGCGGCGGTTTCGCCGCCGGTGGATGCCAGTCGCCGTATCGGTCCGGTGCGCGCGATCGGGATCGCCGCGGTGTCGCTGTTCGCGTTGGTGCCGATCCTGGTACTGATCGCCGTTTGCCTGAACGGCCCCAAGGGATTCGGGCTTTCCGCACTCACCGGCATGTGGCGCGACGAATCCTTCCGTGCGGCATGGCAGACGACGTTGCTGGTGGCCGGGTTGGCGACGATCGTCGTGGTGGCGGCCGCACTTCCGGTGGCGCATCGACTGGCCGCGGGGCGTCAGGAGGGTGTGGTCTCGCGGATCGCGGTGGTCTCCTTGGTCGTCCTGTCGGTGCTGCCCGCGCAGAGCTACCTCGGTTCCCTCGATAGGTTCATCGACACGTTCAACCTGTCCGGCACCAGGATTCCGTTGATCTTCGTGCACGCCGCCGCGGGATTGCCGATCGCGATCCTGATTCTGCGCGGTGCGATGCTGGCCCCGCCGGATACTCCGGCCGATGCGGCACTGCACGGGCTGGCCAGTCCAGGAACCGTGACGCGGCGGCTGCTGGCATCGGCGGGCCCAGCCGTGGTGGCGGTCGCGGTACTGGAATTCATCCAGGTGTGGAACGACTTCTTCATCGGTCTGATGATGAACGGCGCGGGTGCCAGCCCCTGGTCGCTGCTGCTGTGGGGCGAGGCACGGCAATTCAACGAGAACGCCGCGGAATTGGCGGCCGGGTCGCTGTTGTCGGCCGTACTGCCCGTGCTGCTGTTGCTTGCCACGTGGCGGCGCTGGCTGGTACCGGGACTGACCGGCGGGACGCTGTCGTGACGGCGCCACGCGGATACGAGGCGCCACAGCAGAGCACGCCGCGCTCATCGATCTGGGAGGGCGTGCTCGGCACCGCGGAGGTCGTCGCGTGGGCGCTGGTACTCGAACTCGGTCGCAATATCGTGGTCAACTCGCTCGGCGACAGCGACGTGGTCAAGGTGATCGGCGGGTTGCTGCGCGGACTCGCCATTGTCGCCGTGCTCGGCGCGGGTGCATATGTGGCTTACCGACGCATAGACAGCTTTCGCGAAAGAGTGCGCACCGAAAGGGAACTCGCCCTGATCGCCGAACTCGTCGAACCGGGCGAGCCGGTGCGCTTCGTCGACGCCAGAAACTGTCCTGATCCGCCGCGGCAGCTTTCCGAACTCGATCACGATCCCATCCTCGCCGCCTTGCGCGAACTACCGGTTCAGGAATTCGAGACAGCCGCTCTGCTCGCGGTGCTGTCCGCGATCCTCGAGGCGCCGACCCGGTTGCCCCCGGATTCCGCACCCGACGGGCGCACCGCAACCCTATTGCTGGCCGACCTCGAGGTACGCGGCGTCGTCGATTATCTCGGCGCGGACCGATATTGCCTGCGTAAGGCCCCGCGCCTGCCACTCACCGCGGAGGTCGTCCGCGGACCACACTGGCGGGCGGCGCTGTCGGCACTGCTGCATCACTACGCGGACCGGGCCAGCCGCTGGGCGATCGCCTTGGAAACGGTTCGTTTCGCCAAGGGGGCGCGCCGCTGGTTCGAAGCGGAAGGAGAGTATCTGCGCACGCTCTTCCCGGATCCGGGAACGCGGCTTCCGACCGCGGCCGTACACCAACTCGCCAGAATCGCGGACGCCCTCGACGTCTGGTATGCCCGGAAGGGCCTACCCGAGAATGCCTACGGCGTAGCGCAGGCGCTGTGCGAATTCACCGATGCCGACGATTTCCCGCTGCGTAGTGAGCTGGCCGCGCTCCGGGCGGGCAGGCTACGTCGACGGCCGCCGAAATATCGGCCACGCGCCCTGTCCACCAGTCTGTCCGCGCGCTGGTCGCACTACACCGCGCTGCATCGACTCGAAACCGCTCCGCCGAGTCCGACCGTGCTGTCCGAGTCGGCCGAACAACTGGAAGCCGCCTGGTGGTTGCTGCCGCGTGCGGATCTGGCCGCAGTGGTGTGCGCGCTGATCAACCTGGCCGTCGTCCACTTACATCAGGGTCGGCTGGACGCCGCCCAGGACCGCCTGGAATTGGCCGAATCCTTGACCCGCGACGGTCGCGACCCCGATGGCGGTGCCCAGACGCGCGAAACACTCGGCGTCCTCTGGTGGACCCGTGGTGAGCCCCGCCGCGCCCTTCGACATTGGCAACGCGCGCTCACCGCCTACCGCGACCTCGAAGACGATCTCGGTATCGGCCGCTGCCTGCAGCACCTCGGATCGGCCGTCGTGCTCGCCCCCGAGCACGGTGGTCTGCTGCTGGGTAATGACCCGGCGCTCACCCGCGCCGAAGTTCTCCGGCAGGCCGGTGGCTGGCTGGCCGCCGCCCGCCGCCTGCACCCGGCCGCCCTGCACGCCGAACACTATGCGCGCCAAGCCGGTTCGACACTGCACACCGTGGATCGCTGGCCGCTGCCCGCCCCGGATCCGCAATAGCCGGGTCACCGACGCGTGCTCGGCAGTTGGCGTCACTCTTGGAAGAGTTGCGACCGAACGATCAACCCGACACCTGGACGCCGTACTCGCAGTCCGGAATATTTACCAAAATGAGGCCTCGAGAACGATCGGACCCCCACTCCATATACCAAATTAGTTGAATTCTTACAGTAGGCGACTCGGAGGGCGCATTCTGATCCTATAAATCGGTGCCCGCAGTTCATGACGTACCTCGGATCGGGAAAGACGCATCATGTCCACGTCATACGGACAACAGGCACTGCGTCACGGACCGTATCCGGACGCAGGCGAGCATACGCGGCATCGTTCAGCCGGTGGTGGCACGCTGTCCCAGCGGATCGGCTACGGAAATTGGCGCGAGATTCCACTCGATCACGACACAAACGGGATGACAATCGGACGCTCGGAGGCAGCCGACATCACCGTGGCCACCGACGCGACCGTCTCGCGTCTGCACGCCATAATCAAGCGGGTGAGCGACTGCTGGGTCGTCATCGATAACGGGCTGTCGACAAACGGGACCTTCGTCAACGGCGAGCGCGTCGGCGGATATCGCAAACTCGAGTCCGGCGATACGATCCGGCTCGGAAAATCGGTATTCATCTTCACAGACGGCCACCCATCCGAGGATGAACGAACGATTGCTCAGACCGGTCTGCCAGCCCGGACCGCGTTGACCGACGCTCAGTATCTGATTCTCGAGGCATTATGTCGCCCGTACGACGCGGAGACCGGGTTCACCTACCCCGCATCGAACTGGCAGATCGCGCACGATCTCTGCCTGAGCGTTGCCACGGTGAAGACCCACATGCGGGCGCTGTTCAAAATATTCGACGTCGAATCCTTCCCACCGAACAAAAAACGCATGTTTCTGGTCGAGCGCGCACTCGACAGCGGCGTGATCGTCAATCACCACGGGCGATAGATGGAATGTGCGGTGATACACCTAGATCGGGCGGAAACCCGCTCCGATCCCACCGCGCGCATCGACGTCGTCCATGATGGCGGCGATATTCGCGCCGAGCTGTGGTCCCAGGCACGGCACCCTCAGGTATCCGTTCACCATGCCGACGAGCGTTGTGCCAACTACGACCGGGCCACCGGAGTCACCGGGAAGGACGCAGATCTGCGTCCAGGTCCAGGTGTTGGTCTGGTACACGTCTCCGTAGGCCAGTCCGCAGGTCTGGCCCGTGGTATAGCCCTCCTTGCACGCGATGTCCGGGAACTGCGCCGGACCACCCAATCCGGTAATCGTCGTATTGCCCACGCGGTTCACAGGTACGACCTTGTCCGCATCGAACGCGATGACGGCGTAGTCCATATCGTTGTTCGCGTAGGCGAAGGTGCCCACGACACCGGCGTCCCGGTTGGCGTCGGCTACCACCGTGGTACCCGCCTCACCGCAATGACCTGCGGTGAGGCCGACCAGTCGACCCGCCGCATCGTGCCCGATCGTGGTGAGCGTGCAGACGCCCTGGTCGTTGACGATAATTCCGGAACCGCCGCCGAGTACCGACGGGTCTGCGGCATGCGCAGTGCCTACTTGCACCCCGGCCGACGCTGCGCATGCTGCGAGCACAGCCGCAGCCCTCGCGAGCTTCCTGAACATGTCCGATCCAATCGCTGAGCTGCAACTATCCGGCTATGCGAGGCAGATGCCCGTACCGAAGGGGAAGATCGGCGGTACGAAGCAGACCCACCACAGGAATGGGTTCCACCACAAAATGGCGGGCTCGACCTGCGGCGGGAGTTGTTCGGAGGCCGGTGCCACTTGGACAGGCGCCGGGGGAGCGGCCGGGGCGGGAGCGGCGGTAGCAACGCCTGACCCGAGAGCAAGCATCGGCGCGAGCACTGCCGCTGCTACGGCTGCGCGAATTTTGGTGCTGTTCATGATGGTTTCCTTCAACTGAGCTTCAGGGACGCCCTCATCCGTCGAAGGCTTCCCGCAGATGAACACCACCAACTCTTCTCGTAGAGTGCGCGGAAGATCATCATCCCCCGGGTTGGAAACACTCACACCTCGCTGACGCGAGCCGTCGCCCCGGGCCATCGGAGCACGTCATCGCAGATAAAGAAGTGTTAGGGACGCGCGGCGGATTCGGTGGCGCGATGATGTTCGGTATGGGTGAAACCACGCGGGTTACCCGAGTGCCAATATGAACACCGCGGCGCCGATCGCCAGGGTCGACAGAATCATCGAGGCCGCCCATCGCGTTTACTCCGGTAACCGTGCCGCTACCGATCGCCTCCAAGAGGGCGCGCGACGGTTGCACGAACCGCTGCGCATCGCATTGGCCGGTGCCGTCAAAGCCGGAAAGTCGACACTGCTCAACGCACTGGTCGGCCAAGATATCGCCCCGACCGACGCCACCGAATGCACCCGCGTCGTGACCTGGTACCGGCACGGCGCCACGCCGACGGTCGTCGCCCGGCTCGCGGGCGGCCGGGCCGAGTATGTACCGATACAGCGAGCCGAGGGGGGTCTGACGTTCGACCTCGGCAAGCTTATGGCCGCGCAGGTCGATCGAATCGACGTCGACTGGCCGGTGCCGCGCCTCGCACGCACCACGATCATCGACACCCCCGGAACCACGTCATTGTCGAGGGAGGTGTCCGCGCGCACACTGCGGTTGCTGACTCCGGACACGGGCTCTGCCGGAGCCGATGCGGTGGTCTATCTGTTTCGTTCGCTCGACGATTCCGACGTCGCACTGATTCGTCAGATCGGCGAGCACGTCGGCGGCAACGCCGGTCCGCTCGGAATCGTCGGTGTTCTCTCGCGGGCAGACGAACTCGGTGCGGGCCGTCCGGACGCAATGCACTCCGCCCGCGCGGCCGCCAAAGACTTCACGCGCGAATTGGAAACGACGGGGCTGTGCCAGGCAGCCGTACCGGTCGCGGGTTTGCTCGCCTTTACCGCGAAAACACTTCGACAGAGCGAGTTCGTGGCCGTTCGTCAGCTTGCCACGGTCGCACCGTCCGACCTGGAATTGGCCATGCTCTCGGCCGACCGATTCCAGCGAGCCGACTACCTGCCGATTGATTCCGCGGCGCGACAGCACCTCGTCAGACGGTTGGGGCTATTCGGAATCGGCATGGCACTGAATCGACTACGGTCCGGTACCAGCGATTCCGCGGCTCTGGTCGACGAATTGATCGCACGCAGCGGCATCGGCGAACTCGAGCGCGTCATCGACATTCAGTTCGGCCAGCGGGCGGACGAATTGAAGGCACATACCGCGCTGCTGATGCTGCGGCAGATATTCGCCGTCGAACCGACCGCGCAGGCCGCACCGCTCGGCCGGGAAGTCGCGACGCTGCTCGCGAATGTGCACGGCTTCGAAGAACTCCGACTCCTCAGTCGGCTCCGCTCGACCGAGACAGTGTTGTCCGAACAAGAACTCACCGATCTGCAACGGGTGATCGGCGGTCACGGAACCGGACCGGCCGAACGCTTGGGAATCGAACCGTTCGCGGTCGCGGGCGTGGGCGAGGACGTCGCATTGGCGGAAATCAGACGATGGCGATCCCGGGCCGAACACCCACTAGCGGATCAGTTCACCGCCAATGCCTGCATTGTGGCGGCTCGCAGCGCTGAGGGCGTGCTGAGCGAGTTGCGGCGGAACTGCTTATGAAACATGCCTGGTGGGGTAGGGGAGTTGCGTAGTTGTTGTCGCAGCAGGTGAAGGCGTGTCGGTAACCTGCTCGGTTACCGCGGGCTGCGGCTCGGTCTTCGGCACGGTGTGCGTAACAATTCCGACAGTCACCGCTGCGAGCGTGGCAGTCGCCGCCGCTGCGAGAAGTGCTTGTTTACGACGTCGACTGCCGACCTTTTTGCGGCCTCCGGTTGATTCCGGCGCCACCGGATCCGCGGATGCGACGGCCACCGGCGGCGTGCTCGCGACCGGCTCGTCGGACCGAGGCGGTTCCGGGGCTTGCGGCGGGGTAGCGGGTGTCGGCATCGGTGGCGGCGGCACCGGTGCCGATGGGGCGGCACTCAACGAAGAACGCGCCAGCAGAGCAGCGCCATTCGCCGAGGTAAGGCCGGGATCGGGTTCGGCTAATACCGGAACGTGCAGCTCCGCGGACAGCACCTCGGCGACGAGCGGGGTTGCCGACGCCCCACCGGCCAGCACTACCGCGCGCACATCACCGGCATCGATGTCGTTGGTGCGCAGGGCTTCTCGGACGAGTCCGGCGGACTCGACGACCTGCTCTCTGATCAGGTCCTCGAGCTCGGAGCGGACAAGTCGCACATCGTGACGCACGGGTCCCAGCTCCACCTCGATCACCGCGGCGGTTTCGGTGGAAAGCGTCTCCTTGGCCTGCTGGCCGCGCTGCCGCAGTTCGTTCAGTGGCGCCAGCATGGCGGGGGCCGCGAGATCGATGTCTGCGAGTTCCCCGGCCAGTCCTCGGAGAACGTGCCGCAAGATGGCGTCATCGATGTGCTTGCCACCGAATTCCGCGCTCCGGACCGTTCGGCCGATCTGTTCGGTACCGCGGGCCATCGAGACGCTGAGGCCGTTGCCGCCGAGGTCGTACACCACAACGGCGCCGTCCGAAGGCAGCCCACGCGTCGACTCGACCCGAGCGAGAATCGATCCGACCTCGTCGACGAGTGCCACACCGGCCATATCCATCCGGTCGAGCGCTTCGCGCAGCGCCTGCACGCCCTGTGGTTGCCAGTAGCTGGGATATGTCGCCGCGATGGTGGGAGGCCCGGCGAACGCACCGGCCGAATACCGCGTCAGGTACTGGACGGCACTGGCGACGAGCTTTTCCGGCCGATGGGCGGAACCGTCGGCGGCGACGAGATCGATCGGGTCGCCGACGCGGTCCACGAACCCGGTGACCACCAGTCCCATGTGCGCCGGACGGGTACCGCTGCCGATCGGAGACAGCGTCGGCGCCATGCCTTGGGTCATGATCAACATCGCCCGGTGCTGGGTCGTCTGGGGACGTGGGGCGCGCCGCTCGGAACCTCCGGACGCCGCGTCAGCTGCGGTGACGAAATCGGCGGTGCCGATCTTGATGCCAAGACTGCCGGACATGGACACCTCTCGATTGATGGTCGCTGGGGGTTTGCGCTTATAAATCTCCTGCACCGACGGATCGTCGGCCATATCCCCAAGTGGTGAACCGGACCCCGCATGGGGTGAGGTTCGTTCACCCAAGGTGGAATCGGCTACGTTCGCTGCGACTGCACGGCCCGCAGCCGGGCAGCGCCTTCGCGAACTCTGGCCAGCGCGGCCAAATTCTGCTCGACCTCGGCCGCACGTTCTTCCCGCGCGACCCGTTCCATGCCCGCTGCGTCCTGTGCTGCCTTCATCGAACTCTGCAGTGACGCCAAGGCCTGCTCGGCAGATTCCTTGAAGTGATCGCGCAGCTCCCGCTGCATATTCCGGAGGCGGTCACGGGAGAGCTTGTGCACCTGGAAGGACACGTCGTCGACGTACTTTCGGAGCGTGAGCTGAGCGATGTTGCGGCGGCGGGCCAGTCGTCCGGCGCGGTCCTGCTGGTATGCCTTCACGCCGATCACGACCCCGGCTCCGATCGTGATCGGGTTCATCATCGCCGCGCCGACCATGGTGGCGCCCATGCCGATCATCATCGCGCCGCTGTAGCCGCTGCGAACCGCGGTCAGGCCCCGGTCCGCCAGCGAAACCTTCATATCGCGCAGCTCACCGATCTGCAGCCGTGGGTCGATCAGGTCGCCCTCGCAGATGGCCTCGAGCACCGGAAGATCGATGCCGTCGCCATCCACCGCGAACGATGCCGCCACCCGCTCGGCCAGTGCCTGAGCGGATTGGTATGCCCAGACGAAATTGTCGCCGACCGCGGCGCTCACCTCTTCCTGCACCCACTCGGTCAGTACCGGCCACTTCTTGTCCGGATCGCCGTCCGCGAGCTCGGACTCGATGTGCTTGTTGATGCTGCGCAGCCGTTCCCGAAGGTCGTAATCGATCTCGGAATTGAGGTCCGCGACACCGTCGGTCAATACCTGCTGCCACGACCGCGCCGACTTCGCCTGCGTGTCCGATATTTCCTTGCGCGCCTTCAACTCCTCGGCCATCCGCTGCTGAAACCCTGGATCCCGCAACGTATTCAGTTCCGCCTCGAGCGGCACGGTCAGATGGTGCGCGACAGACTCGATATCCCGCGCGATGCGGATGCGCCGCTTGGTTGCGATGTCGGCGAGACCCTCGGTGCGCAGGAACGCGAGCAGGTCGGGATAGCCGGATTCGGCATTGAGTTCCTTGTCGCGCAGGCGCACCGCGTGGCCGCGCAGCGTCGACGAAACCGGAATGATTCGGCAGCCGACCCCGGCATCGGCGAGGTGACGCCTGTCGGCGTCCGCGATTCGGCGCCATTCGGGGTAGATGTCGACCTTGGTCAACGCGATGACGGCCGCCGGGCACAGGCCGATCACCTGCTGCACGAACCGGAATTCGGGTTCGGTGAACTCCTGGCTGGCGTCGGTGACGATGATGACGGCGTCCGCCAGCGCCACCTCGTTCAATACTCGCGGGACATGCCGCTGGCCGATGCCGCCGACACCCGGGGTGTCGATGAGGGCAAGACCATTCGGCAGCGCCGCGGTATCGATGCCGACTTCCGCGCACACCACCTGGCCGCCTCGTGCGTGCGCGGACGTCGCCAGATCGGATTGCAACTCACCGAATGGCAGTGCGGACGCGACGGGAGTTTCGGCGTGCGGCATCTCGACGACGAGCTGCGCGACCGGTTCGTCGGCGTGCCGGACGACGGTGACCACCGAGGTGGCTCGACGGTCACCGACTACGCAGACCTGCTCGTTCAGCAGGGCATTGATCAGTTGGCTCTTGCCCTGCTGGCGCAATCCGACAACGGCGACTCGCATGGCAGCGTCGGCCGATCGGCGTCGCACGGATCGCAGGGTGCCGAGCAGGTCTTCCCGGTCCGCCGACTGTGCGAGTCGGATCAACCAATCGAACAGGGGCGGAACGGCAGCGGCCGATTTGCCCGTCGGTAGTTGATCGGTTCGCATGCTCAGAACATGTCCATGGCGTCGGCGATGGTGTCACCGATATCGGCCAAGGGCCCTTCGGAAAATATGTCTTCGGACCCAGCGCCCATGCCGAGGCCGTTGGAACCCGTGTTGTAGACGTCATCGGGCGGCAGGCCGTCGTCCATGGACATATCGTCGATCGGTTGCTGGTCGATCGGTTGCTGATCCATGGGTGCCTGCTGGTCGACAGGTGCCTGCTGATCGA
>NZ_BDBY01000251.1 GCF_001613225.1 Nocardia pseudovaccinii NBRC 100343 | reverse complement strand
GAACCAGCGCACGAGAACACTTCATCAGCACCGCACGCTGCCTCTACCGCTACGCCGAAGACAACAACTGGATCCACCCCACCCGAAACCCCGCCCGCCACCTAGCAATACCCACCCGACCCCCATCACAACGCCAAGCAATCCCCTCACCCCAACTCACCGAGATCTGCCACATCACCTCCCTCACCGGCAACGACCCCGAACTCGACACCCTCATCCTGCGCCTACACACCGAAACCGCATGCCGCCGTGTTGGTGCCCTGCGCCTACGCCCCTGCGACCTCGACCCACACCAATGCCTAATCCTGCTCCGCGAAAAAGAAGGCATCGACCGCTGGCAACCCGTCTCACCCACCCTCATGCGCCACCTCCTGCGCCACGCCGAACAACGCGGCAGCCCACCCCAAGGGCAGCTGCTGCGCTACCGCAACACCAAACCCATCACCGCTCGCCGATACGACCACCTCTGGGCCCGCATTGGTGAACACCTCCCCTGGGTCGCCACCCAACACATCACCACCCACTGGCTACGCCACACCACCCTCACCTGGGTCGAACGCACCTTCGGCTACGCCACCGCCCGCACATACGCAGGCCACCACACCCGAAAAACCCACGGCACCACCGCCACCTACGTCAAAGCCGACCTCTACGAAATCGCCGCAGCACTCACAGCACTCACCCAAGAACCCCACCCACTACTCACCAACCAACCCCACCCCATCACCCACTAACAACCACGGTGCCGGTCGCCCAACAACAAGCGACCGGCGCCACCCACCAACCAACAATTTCGCCCACGTCACAACACCTTTGAAGCAGCAAAACAAACCGAAGCCGAACCAACCGACAGAACCCGACACCGGCCCCCCAACTGAGCTACCAACGTTGAATTGCCAAAAACTATTGCGGCTCAATAGAATTGAGACAATCACAATACAATTGCAGGTTCTGTGCTATGCTCCAGCGACGCACAATAGACGTACTCGTGCACACATCTGCACCAATATTGTTGCGGATCGGTGATCGATTCCCCTCTCGCGCATTACTCGAGCACCGATTTGCGTCAGATATGACGCGAATCGGTGCTCGAACACCTCCTCGCGCACGTTCCCCCGCGCTCGAGCCGTCGGACGTGGCCCAGAAGCGACAGCGAGACCGCTCGCGGCACACAGTTCCGTCACCGGTGACACCTCCGCGTGCGCGAGTAGAAGTTCGCTCGCCCCTCTGACACTCGGCAACGGCACAACTGAGACGGACGCGTGCACGAGCGATCCCTCGCACACCCCGCCGACACCGGAATTGCGCACGTGAACCCCACGGAATGTTTGCTGGGCGGGCGTCGAGGACCCTCCTACCCTTCTGATCGAGACTCCTCGATCACGCAGCCGGATTTGATCGACTGCACCCGCGCGCGGGATGTGGGTGCGTTGAATGTCCTGTCCGCCAAGCAAACCGGGCCGAACCAGCGAAGACCGCCGCGGAGCAGGAGAACGAGCAGTGGTGATCGCAGGAAATCAACATCAAACTGCGTGCCTTGGCGGCGGAGTTGATCACCGAACCCGATACGCTGCCGATCGGCCCACCCACCATCCGCAGCCGGTTC
Source organism: Nocardia pseudovaccinii NBRC 100343 (assembly GCF_001613225.1). GTDB lineage: Bacteria > Actinomycetota > Actinomycetes > Mycobacteriales > Mycobacteriaceae > Nocardia > Nocardia pseudovaccinii. The sequence goes on along the minus strand of NZ_BDBY01000251.1, from coordinate 8,458 downwards.
TGCCCATTTGCCGCTAACCGTCCACGAGTGAGCCCAAATCGAAGAAGCCTGACGCTCGGGCACCGTATGAAATCAACGGCGCCTGGCTATTCAGCCGGCGCTGTACCGAATGCCTGCGCTCCGGCCTGTACTCGCCACGGTTCGAGCATCGCGCGCTGCTGGTTGGCCCGTGCGATCAGATGGTCGAAATTCACTTCCCGCAACCGCTCACCCAGCCCGGCGGGTCCGCGCAAGGTGGTCCACCCGTTGAACGTCCACGCGGGATAGTGCACGCCCGGGGCGATCTCCAGTTCCTTGTCTGTGCTGGCGATCTCCCATTCGCGCAATGTGCGGCCGTCCGCGAGTGTGGACGCCTTCCCGCGATCGAAGTCCCGCAGCACAGTCGAGGGATCGAAACCGTTGCGTCGCGGGGCGACCATGGACCCGAGCCGGAAGGTCGGCCCCTCCACCCCGCCGCCATGCGAAACACCGTGCGCGCCACCCTGCTCGGCCCGAGCCGGGGACCCGACCGCCTAGCGGCGCTCAACGCCGAACCCGCCGGACCCGCGGCCGCGCCCCCACCAAGAACCGACGACGAGTCGACATCACTGCTCTCCGGACGGCGCGCAGCCGGGTCGATCCACCTTCCTCACGGGGAAGTGAGGCAGCTAACTCTGAAGTTCAATTACCCGGATATCTTCTTGATCCTTCTGACTGCACAGAAGCGACGGACAGCTGACGGTATCAATATATCAACGCCTGTTAGGATGTTGATATGAGCATCGAGCCAGTCGATTCATGCGATCTGTTGTGCCTGGACCTGCCGCACGCCGAACGGATCCGCGCGAGCCTGCCGCAGCCGGTGCAGATCGAACCGGCCGCACAGGCGGCGCGGGCGCTCGGAGATCCGACCCGGTTGACCATCGCCACCGCCCTGCACACCGGCGATGCGCTGTGCGTGTGCGATCTGGCCTGGGTCGTCGGCCAGGCACAGAACCTGGTGTCGCATCACCTGCGCCAACTCAAAACCGCCGGACTGGTCAGCTCGCGCAGGCAAGGACGGCTGGTCATGTACAGCCTGACCGAGCGCGGCCGCGATCTCGTCGCCGCCGTCGCACTGCTGTCCTCGGCGACCGCGGCGGAGGCGGACCATGTCTGAGGCCTGCTGCGCAACCGAATCCACCACGGCGGCAACCGAACCCGAGCACGGCCCGGAGCAGCTGTGGCAGGTTCGTGAGCTGCGTTTCGCGGCGGCGGCCGCAGTCCTGCTCGGTGCGAGCTGGCTATTCGGTCCGGCCGACGCCGAACGCGTCGCCTCGATCTCGGCATTGCTCGCCGCGCTTACCGGGGCGATGACCTTCGCGCCCACCGCGATTCGCAATCTGCGGCACCGCCGCATCGGGGTCGGCACCTTGATGACGATCGCGGCGATCGGCGCGATCGCGCTGGGCCAGTTCACCGAGGCCGCGATGCTCGGCATCCTGTTCTCCATCGCCGAAGGGCTCGAGCACTACGCGATCACCCGCACCCGCCGCGGCCTGCGCGCACTGCTGGCATTGGTACCAGCGACCGTCTCCGTCCTGCGTAACGGACGCGAAACCGATATAACGCCGGACGAATTGGCCATCGGCGAGGTAATGATCCTGCGCCCGGGTACGCGCGCCGCGACCGACGGAATCATCCGATCGGGACGGACCAGCCTCGACCTGTCGGCCATCACCGGCGAGTCGGTACCGGTGGAAGCCGGACCCGGCGCTATCGTGCACGCGGGTGCCATCAATGGTGGCGGCGCGATCGAGGTCACCGCGACCACACCCGCCGCGGACAGCTCACTGGCCCGCATCGTGCACCTCGTCGAACAAGCCCAGGAACGCAAGGGCGCCGGGCAGCGGCTGGCCGACCGTATCGCCCGCCCGCTGGTACCCGCGATCATGGTGCTCGCCGTCGCGGTCGCCGGACTCGGCGCACTGTTCGGCGACCCGCTGCTGTGGCTCGAACGCGCCCTCGTCGTGCTGGTCGCCGCTTCTCCCTGCGCGCTGGCCATCGCCATCCCGCTCACCGTCGTCGCCGCCATCGGCGCCGCCAGCCGCCAAGGCGCACTCGTCAAGGGCGGAGCCGCGGTCGAGGAACTCGGGCGAATCCGCATGGTCGCCCTCGACAAGACCGGGACGCTCACCCGCAACACGCCGCAGGTCACCGCCGTGGTCACCCGCGCGGGGATGACCGAAGCCGATGCGCTGGCCGCCGCAGCGGCCGTCGAGGCCCGCAGCGAACATCCACTCGCCCGAGCCATTCTCACCGCTGCGGGCACGAATATTGCTGCCGCCGAGGATGTTTCCGCTGTCGCAGGCCACGGGTTGGTCGGCATGATCGGGGCTACGCGGGTGCGGCTCGGCAAGCCCGGATGGATCGACGCCGACGCATTCACCGACGATGTCTCCCGCCTGCAGGCCGATGGCGCCACCGTCGTGCTGCTCGAGCAGGACGAGACGGTGACCGCCGCGATCGCGGTGCGCGACGAACTCCGCTGCGAGGCAACCGAATCCGTGCGACTGCTGCGCGATCTCGGCATCGATGTTGCGATGCTCACCGGCGACAACCGCCGCACGGCCGAATCCCTCGCCGCCGCGGCCGGAATCACCACCGTGCACGCCGAACTGCTTCCCGAGGACAAGGCCAGGCTGGTCACCGAACTCGGCCACCGGCACCGCGTCGCCATGGTCGGCGACGGCATCAACGATGCCCCCGCACTGGCCACCGCCGATATCGGAATCGCCATGGGCGCCATGGGAACCGACATCGCCATCGAAACCGCCGACGTCGCCCTCATGGGCGAAGACCTGCGCCACCTACCGCAACTACTCGCGCACGCCCGCCGCGCACGCCGCATCATGCTGCAGAACATCGCACTGTCACTGACCATCATCAGCGTGCTCATCCCCCTCGCCGCCACCGGCGTACTCGGCCTGGCCACCGTGGTTTTCGTACACGAATTCGCCGAAGTCCTCGTCATCGGCAACGCCATCCGCGCCGCCCGCACCCGCCCACTACCCGGCCTCACAACCACAACGATCGCACCGAACGCACCCCTACACCTCCACATCGCACCCGCCGAATCGACTGCGGGCGACGCCTGCTGCGCACCGGTATCCGCGGCGAAACCATCCACCCCAGCGGATCTCCCGGCAGTGCCCATCACCCTCGATGCCCCCACCAGCACCGACTGCGATTGCTGCGCAACAACCACAACACCCCTGATGCTCGAAAAGCCGCAGACCCCAACACTTCCCATCATCGAACTGCGACCGAATCGGCACTGACCGCCGGGCTTGCGCAGGCACGCGGCCGATCCGCGCATCGCACACGTCTACTACCCGGGGTTGGCGTCGTTCGCCGGTCACGCCCTGGCAGAAAAGCAGATGCACGGCTTCGGCGGCATCCTGACCATCGAGGTCGCCGCCGACGGGGAGACCACCATCGGCGTCGCCGACCGGCTGCGGTTGTTCTCCCTGGCCCCGAGCCTGGGGGGCGCGGAGAGCCTGGCCACCCAGCCGGTGACCACCACCCACCACGGCCTCGACGCTGCCGAACGCGCCCGCCGCGGCATCACAGATTCGATGATCCGACTCTCGATAGGGCTCGAGGACACCGACGACTTGATCGCCGACCTCACTCGCTCGCGGCACCGATGAGCACTCCCGCGTCACTCGTGGGGCCGCGTGAGGTGGCCGATCGCGTCCAGTAGAGCGCGCACGGCGCTGTCGATATCGGCGGCGGAGCTGAAGCGTCCCAGCGACAACCGCAACGCACCGAGCGCACGATCGGTGTCGATACCCATCGCGGTCAAAACTGGTGAGGGACTGTGGATTCCGGAGTGGCACGCCAATCCCGTGGACGCGGCGATGCCTGGCGCGGCGGCCAACAGATCGTGCCCGCGGATGCCGTCGATGCTGACGTTGAGGGTGTTGGGCAGCCGATGGTCGGGGGCGCCGTTGAGGTGGACTCGGCCGGGTAGCGCCTCGGCTAGCCTCTGGTGGAGCTGATCACGCAGCCGTGCCAGACGCTGTCCCGCGCCTGCGGCGAGGTCGGCGGCAGCCAGCTCGGCGGCGGCACCGAACCCGGCGGCGAGCGCGACGTTTTGCCCTTCGACGCCGCCGAATTCGACACCGTCATTTGCACATTCGGATTGTGCGCCATCCCCGACATCGACGCCGCCATCGCCGAAATGATCCGGGTGCTGCGCCCCGAAGGAAAACTCATCCTCGTCGACCACATCCCCAGCTCCAACCGCATCGTCCGCGGCATCCAGCGCCTCCTCGAAACCGTCACCGCCCCACTGGCCGCCGAACACTTCATGCGCCGCCCCCTCGACAAGATCCGCGCCACCGGACTCGAGATCGAACGCGTCGAACGGTTCAACCTCGGCATCGTCGAGCGCCTCACCGCCCGCAAGCACTGACACCCCGCCCAATACGCGGGCTCGGTTCACGTCGACATCTGCGAGCTCGGGGCGCGGCTTCCTCGCCCGCCCATGCGGTGGCGGTTGTAGACGCGGGCGGCGAGGCAGGAGCCGTGGTAGTTGATCGCGTGGAATGCGGTGGTGGCGGCGTTGAGCAGGCGAGCGAAGGTGCGGCTGGCCGAGTCGGGTAGCCGGTCGAACATTCGCGCGAGGATGAGTAGGCGTTGGGCGATCATGTAGCCGAAGACCATGTGAAACAGCAGTTGCTCGTTGGTCCAGCGGGTTTCGGTGGTGGGCTTGTCCCATTCGTCGTCGCGGACGGTGTGCAGCAGGTGGTGGAAGTCCTGGCGGACGCGTTCGAGGTCGGCGGATATTGCGGCGCGGTCGACGTTCGATGCGGTCATGGGCGCCTCGATGTGATGTGTGCAGACCATCGCTTTTGCCAGCACGATCATTGTCGCACCGGTGTTATCGGATGGCGGGGCTTCGGCGTTCGATGAGGGTGACGTCGCGCCAGTGTCCGTGGTGGCGGCCGATGCGTTCACGGGTGCCGATGGTGCGGAATCCGGCTTTGGTGTGGATGGCGAGGCTGGCGGTGTTTTCGGGGAAGATGCCGGATTGGACGGTCCAGATGCCTGCGGCTTCGGTGGAGGTGAGGATTTCGGTGAGTAGCGCGAGGCCGACGCCTCGGCTGCGGGCGTCGGGGTGGACGTAGACGGAGTGTTCGACGACTCCGGCGTAGGCGCAGCGGTCGGAGACGGGAACCACTGCGGCCCAGCCGAGTACACGGTCGTTGGTGTCGAGAGCGACGAGTCGGTGGTCGGGTAGTTTGCTGTTGTCGAACACTTCCCAGGTGGGTGCGGTGGTTTCGAAGGTGGCGTTGCCTTCGTCGATGCCGAGTTGGTAGATGGTGAGTACTTCCTCGGCGTGTTCGGGTCGCATCGGTGTGATGCGTACTCCGGTGGTGGTCATGCGGGCGACGGTATGCCGAGTTCGTCGAGTAGGCCACGGATGCGGGTTTCGATCTGGTCGCGGATGGGGCGGACCGCGTCGATGTCTTGTCCGGCGGGGTCGTCGAGTTTCCAGTCCAGATACCGGGTTCCGGGGAAGAACGGGCAGGCATCGCCGCAGCCCATGGTGATCACCACGTCGGATGCCTGTACGGCGTCGGCGGTGAGGATCTTCGGTGTTTCGGTGGAGATGTCGATGCCGATTTCCCGCATCGCTTGTACGGCAACGGGATTCACCTGCTCGGCGGGCTGGGAGCCTGCGGAGCGGACCTCGACCCGGTCGCCTGCGAGGTGGGTGAGGTAGGCGGCGGCCATTTGGGAGCGTCCGGCGTTGTGGAGGCACACGAACAGCACACTGGGCTTGGAATCCTCGGAAACCATAGGTGGTGCGGGCCTTTCAGGTTCCTGGGCGTGGTGGACGACAACGTCGTCGGCGACGGCCGACAGGTCGGGGTATAGAACGCCGATCAATGCCAGGCCGAGTGCGCCGCCGAGGAGTTGGGCGGCGAGGAAGCCGGGCACCGAGGCCGGGGCGATTCCGGCGAAGGTATCGGACCAGACGCGGCCGAAGGTGACGGCCGGGTTGGCGAAGGAGGTGGAGCTGGTGAACCAGTAGGCGGCCCCGATATAGGCACCGACCGCCGCCGCAGACAATGCAGCACGGCCACTGCGGGCCAAGGCGAAGACGACCGCGACGAGTCCGGCGGTCGCGACGACCTCCCCGACCAGATGACCTGTGGTGATGCGGTCGTGGCGAGAGATCTGGATCGGGTCCAGGTCGAACATGACGTTCGCCGACACCGCGCCCACACCGGCACCGAGGACCTGCGCAAGGCCGTACGCGGTGAGATCGACACCGGACAGGCCGCTGCCGGTGCGGCGGCCCAGCCACCAATCCGCCAGCGACACCACCGGGTTGAAATGCGCACCCGAGACCGGCCCGAACACCAGGATCAACACCCCGAGACCGAACACGGTCGCGGTCGAGTTCTCCAGCAACTGCAATCCGACATCGTGGGCGGACAGCTGCTGGGCGGCGATCCCGGAGCCGACCACCACACATACCAGCGCCGCCGTGCCGACGAATTCGGCCAGCGCCCGCCGCGCCAGCGTGCTCACCGCGGCCCCGCAACAGCAGGAGCGGTGATATCGAGTAGCTGCGAAAGCTGGTGCAACGCTGTGGGTTCGACCCGGTAGTACACCCACGAACCGCGCCGCTCGCTCGACAACAATCCGGCCTCGCGCAGCACCTTCAGATGGTGGGAGATGGTGGGTTGGGTGACGTCGAACCCCGCCGACACGTCACACACGCACGCTTCCTGACCGGCGTGGCTGGCCACCGCGCTCAACAACCGCAACCGCACCGGATCCGACAATGCCTTGAACACCGCGGCCATCTCCACGGCCGCCTCGGCTGACAACGGCTTGCCCACCAGGGGCGTGACCTCACACGACGGCGAGGTCACGCTCGTCAACGGCAACTCCGACTTAGACACGCACCGATATTGATGTACATCTAATCCAGAAGGCAAACGAACACCCGGTGAACAACCCGCAACCGGATGCTCAGCCGCAGCAGCCAGCGCCCGAAGCGACGGCTTCCTTCTTCGCCGTCGCGCTGCAGCACGCATCTTCGGCGGCGGCGTCTTCGGCGGTGCCGCAGCACACCTCAACGGCCTCGGCGTCGGCGAGTTCGGGTGCGGTGCCGAAGGTTTCGCTATCAGCCAGCACCGTGTACACCTCCCACCGCTCGGCGTTCGGGCCGGTCACCCACACCTTGTCCTGGGTGGCGAAACAACACGTGGTCGCGATCTGCTCCTCGGTGAACATGCCCGCCTCCGACAGGCGGGCGATCTCGGCGTGCACCTGCTCGGAGGACTCGACCTCCACGCCGAGGTGATTCACACTGCCGCCTTGACCGGGGTTCTCGATCAACACCAGCTTCAACGGTGGCTCGGCGATCGCGAAATTGGCGTAGCCCGGCTTCAGTTTGGCGGGTTCGGCCTGGAACAGGGCCGAGTAGAACCGCACCGCTTGGTCGAGATCATCGACATTGAGAGCGAGCTGGACACGGGACATGACTACCTCCAGTTGTGAGACATATGTCGAAAAGCTAACGATGTCGAGTCTGCCACCTTTTCGACATATGTCAATAAACTCGGTAGAGTTGATGTCATGCCCAAGGCGCTACCTGTGATCGACATGTCCGCACCGGTGTGCTGCGCTCCCGTCGCTGCCGCCCCGATCGAGGAGGCCGCCGCGCTCGAAGTGGCGTTGCGGCTCAAAGCGATCGCCGACCCGGTCCGCGTGCAGTTGATGTCACTGCTGCTGACCAGCCCTAACGGCGAAGAGAACGGTGGCGATCTCGCCACCCGTGTCGGGTTGTCGGAATCCACGGTCAGCCACCACCTCGGCCAGCTGCGCAAGGCCGGACTGGTCGAATCCGAACGACGAGGAATGAACATCTTCCACCGCGCGCGCCGTGACGCACTCGCCGCGCTGTGTCTGGTCCTGGATCCGAACTGCTGCACCTGAGACCGGCGACGGGGACTTGCCGATGCTCAGGCCTTGGAGGCGTGCAGTCTGGAATGGGTCTGTACAGCATCAAATCCGGATTCCCTCATCGCGAAGAGCAGCCCGGCCCGAGCCGTCTCCGATAGTGCTATTGGCCTCGCATACGGGCGAGCGAGGAGCAAACTGTGGTAGTTACTGGTGGACAGAACCGATCCCCGGCACAGATTGAGGCTGGACTATGAGTTCGTTTGTGCAGCAGTCGATGTCGAGGACCTGCTGTGAGGCGGTCGACGGCCTCGCACGTGAACATGCACGGCATCCGGGCGTCCGGTTCGCCCCGGGAACCCGCAGCGTCCGTTCCGGCCTTGTTGGCCAGCGGCGGACTGCTGAGCAGCGGTGCGCCGACCATTGCGTGGCGCTGCGCGTCCGCGTCGTTCAGATCTGGTCATCGAACTGCGGATGACGGTTCGGATGTCAGGTGTGGAACTGGTTCCCG
>NZ_BDBY01000250.1 GCF_001613225.1 Nocardia pseudovaccinii NBRC 100343 | reverse complement strand
GGTGCTGCGCCTCGGTGAGATCCAGGATGACGCCACCGATATGCGGGTGCGCGGCCATCCATGCCTGCGCGGTCTGGCGATCGGTGAAGAAGTTCAGATAGTTGCAGCAGGTATCCGCGGACGGCCCTTGCGCCGCCTGCGCCCCGACGAACACGACCGTGGTTTGCGGCTGTGCGGCCGCGACCGAATCTTGGACGGTTACCGTGATCGCTCGGTCGTTCGACGGGTCGACCGACTCGATCACGACGTCGGTGTCGAGCATGGCGGGAATGCCCAGCGCGTCGATAGCACATATCGCGTAAACCGTTGCCCCGCCTGTGATACGGACCCGATGCGGGGTGGGTGAGGCAGAGAACGGGTATGCCGCTGCGATGTTGCCGGACGAGTCGAGACGGATCACATCGGCGTCGTGCAGACGGCCCAGGACCTCATCGACATCGCCATGATATTCGGCGGCGACCCCGGTCAGATCGCTGGTGACCGGTGCCCGGCCCTGGGTGGCGAAGGTCTGCAGAATGGCGTAGTGCAGCGCGCGTTCGGCCGGGTCGGAGGGCCGCGCCGCCTCTCGCGGCGCTTCCGGCATCCATGCCGCTGAATCCGTTCCCGATGCGGGAGCACAGCAGTCAGCGGCAACAGCCGGGGCGGGCGGCGCCTGGGACGTGTCCACGTCCAGCGCCCGGCGCAGTGCAGCGATCGACGGCGCGCCACCGAGGCCGCCTGTGTCCGAGGGGTACAGGCGACACGACAGGCTCGGCTCCTGACCAGGTACTGCGAAGGGATCGCTGCCGTCGACGAGCAGAGTCGGTGAACCAGTCATGCCCGCCGCCGCAGCGTCGGCCGTAGTGTCGAGCACTCGATGGATGACCTCGATGTCGACCAGTTCGCCGGTCAGCGCCTGCCGGATCCGTTCCTCCAGCACCGCAGCGTTGGGACAGTCAGGGACCTGCAGAATTTCCAGTTTCATCGGTGACACCTTCCTCGTGCAGGATATGCAACAGCGGGCAGCGCCGGTCGCGACGTGGTAGTTCACATGTCGTGACGAGCTCGGCCAGCGACAGCTGCATCCGTTGCAGATCAGCGATCCGCTGCGCGAGCTGGGTCATCCGGCGTTCCGCTAATTCACGAGCGGCATTGCAGTCATCGGGTCCGCCGTCGGCAAGATCGAGAAGCTCACCGATCTCCTCGAGTGTGAACCCGTGCTGCTGTGCTCGTTTGACGAACCGGACTGCCGCCACCGCGTCGGCCGGATACGCCCGATACCCCGACGGCAACCTCGGCGGCGGTGCGAGCAGACCCCGGCGTTCGTAGTACCGCAGTGTCTGCACACTCACCCCGGCACGGGTAGCCAGCTCCGTGCTCCGCATACCGCCATTCTCAACCCTGTACCCAAGTACCGAGTCAAGAGCCGATTTGCGCGACGATCGCAGGAATCGAATTCGGCCGCCAGGCGGCTGGCCATGGCAACGCTTGCCCAATGACATCAACATCAGCATCGATGGGCGCCTCGGACACGAAATCCTCACTGCCGCATCGGAAATCGCCGCATCCACCGGTTCCGTCTGCCATACCGGCACCCATACCCCTCGCCCGTGCTCGCCGCGATGGGGCTGCCCGAGCAGCGGGCGATGGCGGCAGTTCGGCCAGCGCTGGGGGTTGGACCACACCCCACGACATCGAGAAGGCCACCGCAGCGCTGGCGAGCGCGGCTGTGAGGTAAGAGGCCCGCTCCGCCCGCCGTGCCATAGCGGTTCTATGTGGCCGCGATGGCACCGAGCGCTGCCAGCGCGTTGGCCACCTCTTCAGCGTTCGGCGTTGTGTCGGGATCGGCGATCCACTGAATCATCAAGCCATCGATGATGGCGAGCACGACGGAGGTCGTGGCGCGCAAGTCGAGGGAGTTGTCGATTCCGTAGGGTGCGATGGCTTGGCGGGTGAGTTCCTGCGCGCGCTCACGAACCCGTTGGTAACCGTCGGCGAGTGCGGCACGCACGGTGTCGGATCGCAATGCGGGAGCGAAAGATTCGACGCAGGCGTGCACCTCGGGCCGGGTGTCGGCGAAGCTGTCGACGGTCGCGCGGAAGATGCTCACCAGCTGTTCGCGCAGACTCGTGGCCGCGCTGCCGGCCGCGAGGGCGGCTTCGAGGCGATCGGTCCAGCCGTAGAAGCATTGGGTGAGGGCCTGTTCGAGCAGCTGCTCCTTGCTGCCGAAGTGATAGCTGATCGACGCGACATTCGCGCCGGACGCACGGGCGATGTCGCGGGAGGTCGTAGCGCCGTAGCCGAGTGTCCGAATGCACTCGAGCGCGCCGAGAAGGAGCTTGTCCCGATTGCCGCCGTATTGCATGGGCTCAACCTAGCATGTAAACATACGTTTAATCTAAACGTTCGTTTACACGGAGGTGCTCATGACGGTCGTGCGTGGTCTGGTCGGGATTTTCAACGGTGACGGAGGGATCCGGGGCGAGCTGGCGTATGCGCTGGGCAAGCTTCGCGGGACAGCCGAATGCGCCCTGTGCGACATCACCCACCGGGGAATTCGCACCAATCCCCAGTGGAAGGACGTGATGTGCAAGCTGGCGGTGCCGTTCGAGTTGGTGCACCGCGACGAACGTTCGGCCGAGATCGCGCAGCTGACCGCGGAGGCCACACCGGCGCTCGTCGCCGCCACCGACGATGGACACCACCTGATCATGGGGCCCGCGGACTTCGCGGGAGTCGACGGTGAAGCGGCCGAGTTCGTGCGCGTGCTGCGGAAGCGCGTCACCGAAGCGGGGCTGCGATGGGCCTGACATCGATGATCGCGACGCTCACCGGACGTGGCTCCCAGACCTACCCGCCAGGGCCGCGGCTGCCGACCTATGTGCAGAGCGTCCTGTATCTGAAATACCGGGAATGGTTCCTACCCAGCCTCGCGCGGAGCTTCGGCGACGTGTTCAGCCTGCGTGTCCCGCCCTACGCCGATGATCTGGTGGTGTTCGCCGCACCCAACGCGATCGGCGAGATCTTCCGCGCCCATCCAAGCAAACTCCATGCGGGAGAGGGCAATCAGATTCTCGGCTTCGTCATGGGCGAGCATTCGGTGCTGCTGGCCGACGAAGACGCCCACCGGCGCGTACGTGGGCTGCTCATGCCCGCATTCAACGGCGCCGCCCTGCGGGGGTACCGGTCGATGATCACCGAACTCGCACACGCCGAAGCCGCGTCCTGGAAGCCTGGACACGACACCAGCATTCTCCAGGCGATGAACCGGCTCACTCTCGACATCATCATCACCGTCGTGTTCGGCGTGACCGATCCGGAGACGAAGGCCGAACTCGTGCGTCGGCTCGACGCCATCATCAACATCCCGCCCGCGATCTTCGTCGGGTTCATATTTCCCCGGCTGCAGCGGATTCCACCATGGAAGGGGTTCGCCGACAATCAGGCGCGCATCGACGCGATCCTGTATCGCGAGATCCGGTCCCGGCGCGCGGCCACCGACCTTCACGATCGCACCGACGTGCTCTCACGCCTGATTCGCGTCGAAGCCGACACCGACGAGCCGCTGACCGACGCAGAATTGCGCGACCAGTTGATCTCGCTGCTGCTGGCCGGGCACGAGACCACCGCCGCTGCCCTCGCCTGGACGCTGTGGGAGCTGGCGCGCAATGCCGAACTGCAGGCCACAGCACGCGCGGCCGCGCTCGACGGCGACGAGAAGTATCTGGAGGCCGTCCTGAAGGAGGGCATGCGCCGCCACACGGTCATCGTCTCGACCGCTCGCAAACTCACCCAACCCACCGTGATCGACGGGCACCGACTGCCAGAGGGAACCGTCGTCAACACCTCGATCCTGTTGGCGCACAACGACCCCCGCAATCACCCGCAACCAGAGGAATTCCGTCCCGATCGGTTCCTCGGCGCCAATCCCGCCCCCAATACCTGGCTACCGTTCGGAGGCGGAGTCCGTCGCTGCCTCGGCGCGGGTTTCGCACTCACCGAAGGAACGATCATCCTGTCCGAGATCCTCACCCGCTGGGAGCTGACCACCACCCGAGACCGCGAACAGCCCTACGTTCGAAATATCACCACTGTCCCCAAACATAACGCGGTGCTACGTCTCACCCCGCTCGAATCACGGAGAAACCAGTGACATCACCGGCCCCCAGCGACGAAGTCGTCGTCTACACGCGACCCGGTTGCCCCTTCTCGATGAAACTTCTGCTGCAGCTACGACTGACCAGGCTGCGGTACATCCAACGAAACATCTAGCGCGACCCCGACGCCGCCGCCTACGTCCGGTCTGTCGCCGACGGCAACGAAACGGTCCCCACGGTCAGCGTGGCCGGACACCCCATGGTGAACCCGAGTCTGCGTGAGCTACTGTCCGCCGTGCGTCTACATGCCCCACACGCACTACCAGACCGATGAGAACGCCCCGGCCCGGGTTCGACAAAGAGGTGCAGAACAGGGTCAGTTTGATGCGGCCACTAACGCCGCCCGCCAATCCGGACGGACCGTTCGCCCCAGCAATCGGCTGAGCGGCGGGCACAACGCGTGGAGAAATTCGCGGCTGCTCCCCCAAACCAGCGATTTCCGTTGGTGAAGCGTGTGTGCGTAGTGGTCAAGTCCCCTCCCGGCGTGAACCCTACAGAAGCCTGGAGCTCCCGGAAATCGTTCACGCGCCCGGCGGTGCGGCCAACCGCACCCTAGCCGTCCACTCGAACGCGTCGGTCACGGAGGCGCCCCTTGACCCACAACGCAATCCAGCATCGCCAAGCCCAACGCTTCGGCGCTGCCAATAGGTGGTGGCCTGCGAGGTGATCGCGCCAGTCATCCGACCACAAACACCCCTGCACGAACTGATCCAGGCGATACGCACCGCCCCACGCCCGGTCCCGAGACCCATCCACGACCGCATCGTCAACAGCATGTGCACGGCCGGTGCCGCCGGACGCATCCACGACCGCGCCGTCCGGCCAACAAATTCGCCCATGCCACAACACGTTTGAAGCAGACAACGAACCGAAGCCGAACCAACCGACCGAACCCGACGCCGGCCTGTCACTCAGCTATTTCCACTGACGTGTCGAAAACCGTTGCAGCTAAATAGAATACAATTCTCACAGCATGATCGCAGATTCTGTGCTACGTTCTAGCGACGCACAATAGAAGTACTCGTGCACACATCTGCACCAATATTGTTGCCTCCGCGTGATCAAGTCCCCTCTCGCGCATTACTCGAGCACCGATTTGCGTCAAATATGATGCAAATCGGTGCTCGACCACTTTCTCGCGCACACTCCCCCTCGCTCGAGCCGTCAGACGTTGGCACAGATGCGACAGCGAGGCCGCTCGCGGCACACAGTTCCGTCACCGGTGACACCGGCGCGTGCGCGAGTAGAAGTTCGTTCACCCCTCTAACACTGCAACGACACTCAGGTGAGTGGGTGGCCGCGGCGCCGGTAGTGGGATAAGCGGGCTTGGTGTTGTCGGCGGCGTCGCCATCTCGACCATGCCCAGATGTGGTCGGCCCGGTGGTGGCGGGTGAGCACGAATGCGATGAGCAGGCGGCGGATTTCCGGTAGCGTAAGAGCGATCGTGTCTTCGCCGGTATCGGCGAGTCCCCCTTTGCGGCAATGGTTTTCGACGCTGCTAGCCAGGCCAGGGCGAGCATGGACAAGGTGATGTGGGCATACCAGGCGCGCCAGGTGCGGACCTGGTAGTGATCGAGGCCTGCCTCGCGCTTGGCCTGCTGGAATGCTTCTTCCACGTGCCAGCGCGACCCTGCTGTCCAGGCCAAGTCCACCAGCCGGGACCGGGCGGGTCCGTAACAGAGGTAGTAGGCGATTTCGTACTCGCCCTTGCGGTTCGGAGTCAGCGAACGGCGGGCGAGTAACCAATGCCCGCGCCCACTGGCCCAGGTCCCATCGATCTGGCGGCGGGCCCAGTCGTATTCGCGGGGCCCGTGGGCGCCCGCACCAACCGACAGTCGCTGCCACCTGGATGCGGGCAGTTCCGCGATCAGCACCTCGGCGCGTTCGGTACGGTCCGCGCGAGTGTTCACCTGCTGGTCGCAGCGGGTGGCCATCACATAGAACACATCGCGGTCGGCTAGCCAATCACGCAGGTAACCGGCTTGACGGTAGGCTTCGTCGGCGGTGAACCACGTGAACGGCACTTCCGCGGCCAGCGCCCGCTCCAGCATGGCTATCACCTGCCGGGGTTTGGTGGCGAACTCCACCTCGTCGGGGATCCCCGCGGCCCGGCAGCGCTCCCGGTCATCGGTCCACGACCGGGGAACATACAGTTCCCGATCGATCAGTGCGTGCCCGTGCCGGGACGCGTACGCCAGAAACACACCGATCTGGCAGTTCTCCGTACGTCCCGCGGTGCCCGAATACTGGCGCTGCACCCCGGCCGATCTCACCCCCTTCTTCAGGAAACCGGTCTCATCGGCGACCACCACCGCCTCGGGGTCGCCGAGGTGGGCGACCACATAGGCGCGTACGTCGTCGCGGACCCCGTCGATATCCCAGTCCGCCTTGCGTAAAAGCCGCTGCATCCCCTCCGGGCCCGCCTCCCCAGCACGCTCCGCCAGTGTCCACCCGTTCTTACGTTCCAGACCCGCCAACAGCCCCGACACGTACTCACGTACCCGAACCCTCGGCTCCGACCGCGCGAACCGGCCCCCGATCCGCGACATCAACGAATCCAACTCCGCCACAACACGATCCAACACCACACATCACATCTACCAGCACCAACTCACGTAGGTGTCGTTGCAGTACTAGCCCTCATCGCCGCTCATCGCGCTGAGGTGCGTGACCGAATTGCCGTGCTGCAGGCCACCGATCAGTTCCTCGAACACCTCACCGTGTGTAGCCACCCGATTATCGCCGAATGCCCGGAATGCTCGGACTTCGCCAAGCAGGGCTACGCGCGCCGGACGGGTCAATTCCCGGATCGGCGATAGCCCGGCTTTACCGCCGTTCAGCAGAAACGGCAGGCGGGTTCAGCCATCCGTGCAGGCGCCTTCGGAATCTGACACGCAGCGCCGGTCAGGCTCGCGCCCACGAGGGGCTCGGAGCGGTCAGGGCCGGAGCAAGGCCTTGACGGCGCGGCGTTCGTCCATGGCCTTGTAGCCTTCGGCGACCTGCTCCAGGGGCAGGGTGAGGTCGAAGACCTTGCCGGGGTTGATGCGGCCGTCCAGGACCCGGTCGATCAGGTCGGGCAGGTAGCCGCGGACCGGCGCCGGGCCGCCGCGCAGGCCGACGTGGGAGAAGAACAGCTCTACGCCGTCGATCGCGACATCGTGCGGGACGCCGACGATGCCGACGTTGCCGCCGGGGCGGGTGGCATGCAGCGCCTGCCGCATCGACTCGGTGGTGCCGACGCACTCCAGCACGCTGTCGGCGCCGATGCCGTTCGTCAGCTCCTTGATGCGCTCGACGCCTTCCTCGCCGCGTTCGGTGACGATGTCGGTGGCGCCGAACTCGGTCGCGAGCTTCTGCCGCGGCTCGTGTCGGCTCATGGCGATGATGCGCTCGGCGCCGAGTTCCTTGGCGGCGATGACGCCGCACAGGCCGACCGCGCCGTCGCCGACGACCACGACGGTGGAGCCGGGCTTGACCTCGGCGGCCTTGGCCGCGTACCAGCCGGTGCCCATCACGTCGGACAGGGTGAGCAGGCTGGGTACGAAGGCGTCGTCCGGCTGACCGGGGGTGGCCACCAGGGTGCCGCCGGCGTTAGGAATACGGATGTACTCGGCCTGGCAGGTGCTCATGAACTCGCGATGCACGCAGTTGGACTGGTAGCCGTTGCGGCAGTTCGGGCACGTGTTGTCGGAGGTGGCGAAGGAGCCGATGACGAACTGGCCGGGCTTGACGGAGGAGACCTCGCTGCCGACCTCTTCGACGACGCCGACGTACTCGTGGCCCATCGGGTGCGGCTCGCCGAGTTCGTCCAGACCGCGGTAGGCCCACAGGTCGGACCCGCACACGCAGCTGGCGACGGTGCGGATGACCGCGTCGGTCGGGTTGATGATCCCGGGTGTGAGGCGGTCCTCCACCCGGATGTCACCGGGGGCGTAGATCATGGTTGCGCGCATGGTGCTTTCACTTTCATCGCGGAGGTGGTCAGGAGTTGGTGCGCATCGTGGCTACCAGGCGTAGGCCTCGGGGGCCTCGCCGCCGGGGCCAGGCCAGATCTCGTCGAGCCTGTCCAGCGTGTCCGGCGACAACGTCACATCCAGGGCACGCCGGCTGGTGGCAAGCTGTTCGGCGGTGCGGGGGCCGACGATGGTGGCGGTGAGGACCGGGTTGTGCAGCAGCCACGCCAGGGCGACATCGGCGGGCTGTTCGCCGAGGTCGGCGCACAGCTTCTCGTACGCCTCCAGTTGCGGGCGGTAGCGCTCGATACTGGCCAGCATCTGCGGCGTGGCACGGCGGCCCTCCTGCACCTTCTGCAGCACGCCGCCGAGCAACCCGCCAGCCAGCGGGCTCCACGGGATCAAGCCCAGGCCGAAGTACCGCAGTGCCGGGATGACTTCGAGTTCAATGGTCCGGGCGGTGAGGTTGTACAGGCTCTGCTCGGAGACCAGGCCGAGGAAGTTGCGGGCGGTCGCGGTGCTCTGAGCGGTGGCGATCTGCCAGCCGGCGAAGTTGCTGCTGCCAACGTAGGTCACCTTGCCTTCGCGGACCAGCTGCTCCATTGCCTGACAGATCTCCTCCCAGGGGGTTTCCCGGTCGATGTGGTGCATCTGGTACAGGTCGATGTGATCGGTCTGCAGGCGGCGCAGGCTGGCCTCGGCTGCCTTGCGGATCCGGTAGGCGGACAGGTACTTGTCGTTCGGGCCGAGTCCCATCGGCTGGTACACCTTGGTGGCCAGCACGATCTGCTCGCGCCGGCCGCCACCTTGGGCGAGCCAGCGTCCGATGATCTCCTCGGACAGGCCGAAGCCCTGCGCCATGTCAGGGGTCTGCGGACCGCCGTAAACGTCGGCGGAGTCGAACAGGTTGATGCCGGATTCCAGGGCGGCGTCCATGATCTGGAAGCTGGCGGCCTCGTCGGTGACGTAGCCGAAGTTCATCGTGCCCAGCGCGATGCGGCTGACCCGCAGGCCGCTGCGGCCCAGATGCGTGTACTGCATGGTTCTCACTCGCCTTTCGTCCGTGGAGTGGGAGATTTCACGCCAGGTGCTTGGTGAAGAACTGCTCGACCTTGTCGAACGGAATGAGATCCGTCCGGTCGTAGAGGTCCACGTGGTTGGCAGCGGGGACGAGCAGTAGTTCCTTCGGCTCCGAAGCGGCCTGGTACACGTCCTCGCTGACGCGCCGGGAGAAGGCCTGCTCGCCGGCGATGAGCAGGATCGGCCGCGGCGAGATCCAGTCCAGGTGGGACAGGAGCGCGAAGTTGGCGAACGCCAGGTCGCTGGTCGCTGTGAACTGGGTGATCGAGTTCGGATGGTAGCCGCGCGGCGTGGAGTAGAACGTGCCGAACTCGCGCCACACCGGCTCGGTGTCGTCGTCGAACCCGATCGCCGCCCCGCGCGGGCCGAGCACCGGCACCGGGTTCAGGAAGTCGGCGTACCGCTGCTCGGCGAGTGCGTCGAGCATGGCGGCGCGCGCCTCGCCGGTGAGATCCCCGGTGGGGCCGTAGGCGGCCAGCTTCGAGATGTCGACCAATGCGGAGGTGACCACCGCCTTGATACGCCGGTCGACCTGGGCGGCGGAGAGCACGAAGCCGCCGCTGCCGCAGAGCCCGATCCCGCCGATGCGCTCCCGGTCTATGAACGGGCGCGTGCCCAGGAAGTCCACGCCGGCGCTGAAGTCCTCCACGAAGATGTCCGGGGACGATGAGTGGCGCGGCTCGCCGCCGCTGTAGCCGTTATAGGAGGGGTCGAAGGCCAGGGCCACGAATCCGCGCTTGGCCATCTGCTGGGCGTAGATGCCGGGTCCCTGTTCCTTCACGCCGCTGTAGGGCGGACCGATGACTAGCGCTGGGTACTGCCGGTTCTCGTCGAATTCCTTCGGCCGGTACAGGTCGGCGGCGAGGGTGATGCCATACCGGTTCTTGTATGACACCGGCGTTCGGGTGACGTTCTCATCGAGCTCGAAGATGTAGTTGTCCATCATCGGTGCTTCTTCCTCATGTCGGTCTAGCGGACGCGGGTCCAGGTGCCGTTGAGCTGGACGAACTGGCCTCTGACGACGGAACTGGCCATGCAGGTCCCTTGGTCGTAGTCCTCGATGTGGGTGACCATGTCGCCGTTCTGCTCGGTCCAGCGCACTGCATACAGACCGTCGCGAAGCTTCACGGCGGTGTAGTCCATGGTTTCGGTCTGGCCCTCGAGGGTGCCGCCGGTGGCCAGGTAGGTGACGCTTGTTGCCGAATTGAAGGTGATCTCGACAGTGAAATGGCCGAGCGGGGTGTCCGGTCCGAGATCCGCCAGCCAGGTCTGCCCGATGCTGGGAAGGGTCGCGTCGATTTCCATGGTTGTTACCTCTTTCAGTGTTTGTCTGTCGAGACTGGGTTAGGACGGGTTCACCCAGGTAGGCGCAGGCCAGCCCGAGGGAATCTCGTCCGTCGGCAGCTTCAGGTCGAGTTCTCAACTCAGAAGATGAGCACTATCCGCCCGCGCAGGCCGCCGGCCGCCATAAGCCGGTGCGCTTCGGGGGCCTGTTCGGCCGGCAGTGTCTGTGCGACGCGCGGCGTGATCCGCCCTTCTTCGGCAAGCTGCCGAAGGCGGTCGAGTTTGGCGTGTTCGCGAGCGTAGTTCGGCACGAAGGTGTGCTGGGTGACGATGCCGCGCTCGCCGCTGCTATCGCCCCCGGCCGAGGTAGCCACCCGGCCGCCGTCGCGCACGGCACCGGCAGCGATCCCGGCCAGTGCAGCGGTGTCGACGAGGCCGTCCACGCCTTGGGGGAAGTGCTGGCGTACCAGCTGCGCGAAGTCGTTCCCGCGCGGCACGATGACGTCGGCGCCCAGTTCCTTGACCAGCTGCTCGTCCCTCGGCGCCGCGTCGGCCACGACCCGGTAGCCGTCGGCTGTGGCCAACTGTACGGCGTAGCCGCCGACCGCGCCGGCCGCGCCGATCACAGCCACGGTCCCGCCCGGGGGAGGCTGAAGTATGTCCAGCGCCATGCGGGCGGTCAGGCCGTTCATCGGCAGCGTGGCGGCCTCCATGTCGGAGAGCGCGGGCGGGATGCGGACCACCGACTCGACGGGGACAACGAGGTGCTCGGCGTAGGCGCCATGCGTGCCGGACACGACCGCCACGGCCATGACCCGTTCGCCGATGGCGAGATCGGTATCGGTGTCCTCGCCGATCTGATCGACCACGCCGGCCGCGTCCATCCCGGGGACGTAGGGCGGCTGGGCGGCGGAGACGAACGCCTCACCGCGGCGCACCATCGCGTCGACTGGGTTGACCCCGGCGGCGTGCACCCGGATCCGAATTTCGCCGGGTCCCGCCTCGGGGACCGGAAGCTCCAGCACGCGCAGCGCCTCGGGGCCGCCGAACTCGGTCACTCCTACGGCTTTCATGGAAAGGACACTCCTTGCTGCGACCATCGTGACCCGGCTCTGGGAAACACCAGCCGGATCGGGATACGGTTCTGCGCCGAATGGCTGACAACCTTTCCTTCAGACCCTTTGATCTGTCACTACATCGACCCTGTCACGCTCCGTCAGGCTCGAAGAAGGGACAACTTCATCCAGGGATAAATCTCTCCCTCTCACAGAGGGGATCACCGATGTGATCCTGGAACGTATGGCCAGCGAACCGAACCTCACCGAACTCGGAGAATTCCTGAAGGCCCGCCGCGCCGAGCTCACCCCCAGCGACATCGGGCTTTCCGAGGGCACACGGCCGCGACGGGTCGCCGGCCTGCGTCGCGATGAGGTCGCCATACTCGCCGCCATCAGCACCGCCCACTACACCCGCCTCGAACAAGGCCGCACCACGGCATCGAGTCCGGTCCTGGGCACTCTGGCGCAGGTGCTCCGACTCGACCAAGAACAGCGGGCCCAGCTGTTCCGGCTCGCCGGGACGGACGCGCACCGAAGCCACTACCGGCGCGCCCGCCAAAAGGTGCAGCCCCAGCTACGGCGCGTGCTCAACGACCTGACCGAGACGCCAGCGATTGTGCTGGGCCGCCGCACCGACATCCTGGCGTGGAACACGCTGGCAGCCGCCCTTGTCACCGACTTCGCGAAAATCCCCGAAAAGCAGCGCACATACATCCGGCTGCTGTTCACCGACCCCACGATGCGTCAGCTCTACCCAGACTGGGAGAACGTCGCCCGCACGGCCGTGGCCCTGCTGCAGGTCGAGGCCGCACGCACCCCTGGCGACCCCCGCATGAGCGCGCTCGTCGGGGAACTATCCACCCGGGACGAGCGGTTCCGGCACTGGTGGGTCGCCGCCCAAGCCGTTGCCGGACGAGGCGTCGGCACCAAGCATCTGAACCATCCGGTCATCGGCACGCTCACCCTCGACTGGGACACCCTCACCTGCGCCGCCGACCCCGAACAGCACCTCATCATTTGGACCGCTGAACCCGGCAGCCCTTCCGACCACGGATTGCGAATACTCGCATCCTGGAGCGCCGACCGTCGCGATCCGGAAAAGAAGGACTGAGCCTCGATCCACCGAACAGATTCTCTTGTGACCGGGTACCGATGACGCGAAGGTCCCGATGCCTTGGGGAGGACTTTCGGGCAGGTCACAGCGCCGGTTGTCCGTTCGGTGGCGGGGTCTCCGGTGTCCTCAGTGAGGCGAACGAAGTGACCGATCTCGGCCTCGGAGACCCAGCGTTCCTCCGCGGCGTCCCCACACGGCCTGCCGGTACTTGATCGGCGTCCACGCGTCCTCGGGGATGCGTTCGATGCCCGCGCGAATCACCTCCCGGTTCGCCAGGATGATGGAGAACTGCACGCCCGGCGCATCGCGGCAGGCATTCACGAGCTTCGCCGAGCAGAGGGCCGAGCCCGCGTGGACAGGATCGTCGCGGTGACCCCGGCCGCGCGCAGGGTCCTGATCGCCTCGGAACCAAGGACGCGGCGCCCCGGCCGGAGCCCGGCGAAGGGCATTTCCTGCTGTCAGCGGACACCTCGGCTCATCTGAGAATCTCATCGGTGGATCGAGGCCCTGAGCCATCCGGGGATGAAACTCTCCCTTCTTTGTCCGGGATCGCTACAGCAATGTCGTCGGCAGCTCTCCTAATACCTCGATTCCAAAATGCAAGGAGCCCTTCATGTCCGCAACCGACAACATCGCCGTCGTCCGCAGGATGTACGAGTCGAAGGCCGCGCCGGACGTCCTGGCCGAAGTCATCGACCCCGACATCCTGTGGGACATCACACCCGGCTTCCCCGGGGGCGGCGTCTACCACGGCTTCGAAAGCGTCGGCCGCGACTTCTTCGGCCCACTGTTCGAACAGGTCGACGCCTTATACCCGGTCGGCGAGAAGTACTACGCCGATGACGCCGACCACGTCTTCGCCCTCGGCCACTACCACTGCGTGACCAAGAAGGGCCAGACCGCGGACATCAGGTTCATCCACATCTGGACCGTCCGCGACGGCAAGCTCGCCGAGCTGCGGCAGGCCGCCGACAGCCTCGTCCTCGACCGGGCGCTCAACGCCTGATGCCACCGGCACACCACCGATCTTCAAGGAGTACCCAATGGCAAAGATCCTTTTCCTCATAACCGCCGCCACCCATTGGACCCTGGCCGACGGATTCCGGCAGCCGGCCGGATTCTGGGCCGAGGAGGCCCTCGGCCCATACGCGGTCTTCAAGCAGGCCGGATACGACATCGACGTGGCCACCCCCGGCGGCATCCCGCCGACCGCGGACGCGCTCAGCCTGACCCCGGAGTTCAACGGCGGCCCCGATGGCGCCGAACGGACGAAGACCGCGTTGCGCGAGGCCACCGAGCTGGCGAACCCGCTGCGCATCGAGGACGTCCACATCGAGGACTACACGGCCGTGTTCGTCCCCGGCGGCTGGGGCCCCATGGAGGACCTGTCCGGCGACGTCGCGTCCGGCAAGCTGCTAAGCCAGTGGCTCGCCTCCGGCAAGCCAGTCTCGCTGGTCTGCCACGGCCCCGCCGCGCTGCTGGCCACCGTCGACGCCGACGGCGACTCCCCATTCCACGGCTACCGCCTGACCGGCCTGTCCAACGCGGAAGAGACCGCGAACGGGCTCGCCGACCGAGCCAAGTGGCTGCTCCAGAGCCGGCTCGAGGCCGAACTGGGCGCCGAGTACCGCGAGGGCCCGATCTTCGAACCACACATCGAGGTGGACCGCACCCTGTTCACCGGCCAGAACCCGGCCTCGGCCGTCCCGCTGGCCGAGGAACTCGTCAAGGCACTCGCCTGACGTCCGACATGGAAGACCCGTCCCGGCAGCCCCTCTCGTACACGTCGGCTGCCGGGATGCCGCACAGTTCCAGACCGCGCAACCAGGGACAAAACTCTCCCAGTGACAACACCGGCACCCGATGCGAGGCTGGAGCCATGAACGCTGGCCCTCACCGCAACGAACTGGGCGAATTCCTCAAGGCACGCCGCGCCGAGCTCGACCCGGGCACCGTCGGCCTGCCCGACATCGGCCGGCGGCGCGTGCCGGGCCTGCGCCGCGAGGAGGTAGCGCTGCTCGCCACCATCAGCACCGACTACTACTCCCGCCTGGAACAAGGCCGCATCCAGGCCTCCCCGGCGGTGCTGGCCTCCCTGTCCCAGGTGCTGCGCTTGGACGACGACCAGCGTGCCTACATGTACGAGCTCGCGGCCAAGGACGACTTCCGCCCGCCAGCCCGCCGTGCGCCACAGCCCAAGGCCCTGCCGCAGCTGCAGCGCATGCTCGACGATATGCCGCACACCCCGGGCTTCGTGATCGGCCCCCGCACCGAGATCGTCGCCTGGAACACCATGGGCACGGCCCTGATCACCGACTTCGGACAGATCCCCGAGAAGCAGCGCTACTTCATCAGGTTGCTCATCACCGACCCCGCGATGCGCGAGTTGTACGCGGACTGGGAAGGCGTCACCCGCCTGGCCATCGCCCAGATGCGGATGCACAACGCCGACAACCCCGGCGACGTGGAACTGGCCGATCTCGTGGGCGAACTCTCGATGCTGGACGCTCAGTTCGCCCAATGGTGGGCCGCCCACGACGTCGCCATCCGCGACACCGGCGTCAAGCACCTGCGCCACCGAATCGTCGGCGATCTTCACCTGGACTGGAACGCCGTCACCTGGGCCGCCGACCCCGACCTGCAGATCATCGTATGGACCGCCGAGCCCGGCACACCCTCCCACGACAACCTGCGTCTGCTGGCCTTCTGGGCCGCCGACCCCGGACGTACGACCGGCGGCCGCCACGACACGGCAACTCGGCGGTGAGGCAACGCGCCGCTCGCCATATTGGATGCACAGAGGCAAAGTCTTGGGTGAGCTGGCCTGGGCCGCGGTGGTGTGTGGCGCAACAGCCATACCCGATGGGGAAGGCCGCTAGAGCACTGGTACTGATTCCAGCGGTGGGCGGCGCGGACGTAGCCGTAGACGACTGAGGGCGTTGGGGACCAACGGCCCTGCTCGGCGATCGCCGAGACTGGGGCACCGCGCTTGGCCGCAGCGGGGTCGGTCCAGAGCGCAGGCCGCAAGCGATGAGCCGCAAGGCCAACGAGATCGCCTCCGAGTTCATTCGAAACAAGATCCGGGCGATCGTCAAGGACCCCGCCACCGCGGAATGCCGCGCCGACACCGCAGCAGCGGCCTCCTGATCGGCGATGCCGCTTGGCACCTGGCCGCCCGCTCCGGCATGGGCGCTTGGGGCCGCATCGCAGGAGGCGAGCTGATCGGCACCGACCGTCACGGAATCAGATGGGAATAAACACGGAACTCATTCAAGGAAAATACGGAAAATAAACTGCGAAAATGCGGAAGATCGTGCCATGATTTCCACATGGGCGCCACTCTGACCGGTATCGCAAACCGACGGCTTACCACGGTTGTTCGATCTCGGATCACCGAGGAGCCTGTCGTGGTCCTGAACGGGCCACGAACGGTCGGAAAGAGCACCCTTCTTACCCACATCGGCGACGCAGTGCAGCGACCGGTGATCGACTGCGACGACCCCGCAACGCGCGCGGCGGTGCGCAACGATCCCGGCCGCTTCGTCGCCGGGAACAATCTCGTGCTGATCGACGAGTACCAGCACGTGCCGGAACTGCTGGATGCGATCAAAGCCGAGTTGAACCGAGACCTGCGCCCGGGGCGATACATCCTGGCGGGATCGACACGCTACGCGACCCTGCCACAAGCCGGACAGGCACTGACCGGCCGCGTCGATATCGTTCAGGTCCTCCCTCTGTCGCAGGGCGAAATCGATGGAACACCAGAATATTTCGTACACAATCTGCTCAACGGCGGGCTGCCGGAGTACACCGGATCCGCTTCTCGAACGCAACGAGACGAATACGCGCGCCGCATCACTGCCGGGGGCATGCCGGTGGCGTTGCGTCGCCCTGCGGGGCGATCACGTTCTCGGTGGTACGCGAACTACCTCGATCTGGTCCTTGAACGGGATGTGATCGAGATCAGTCGAATCCGGCAGCGCGAAATGCTGCCCCGGCTGCTGAACCAACTAGCAGCGCGGACCGGCCAGGTGCTCAACATCTCCGCCGGAGCACAGGTTATCGGCATGGAGAAATCGAGCGCCGAAAACTACCTGCGGCTGCTCGAGGCCGTCTTCCTCGTCTACCGGCTACCCGCCTGGGGAACAACTCTCGGATCCAGAGTGGCGCGCCAGCCGAAACTTCACCTGGTCGACTCAGGCGTCGCCGCCTGGCGCATGGGACTGACCCCAGAGAAGATCGCCCAGGCCGATCCCGCGGCGCTTTCCGAGTACGGCCACCTCACCGAGACCTTCGCCGTCGGGGAGATCCTCAAACAGGTCAGCTGGTGGGACGGCCCGGTCTCCTACGGGCACTTCCGCACCGGATCCGGCGACGAGGTCGACCTCGTCCTGGAAAGCGACGACGGACGCGTCATCGCCTTCGAAGTCAAAGCAGGCAGCCGCATCCACGGCGAAGACCTCCGCGGGATCCGCGCCCTCCGTGACCGCCTCGGCAACCGACTCACCGCAGCCATCATCCTCTACACCGGCGCGCACATGTACCGACACGACGAAGGCGCGTTTGTCGTGCCCCTGGATGCGCTATGGACCGGGTAGTCAAGTCGAAACATCAGGTACCGCAACGTAACCCAGCGCAGGTCACAATGCCGGTCGCCACCAACACGCGACCGGAACCAACCCCTCGACCAACAATTCCGCCCACGCCACAACATGTTCGGAACCAGACAACCCCGAAGCCGAACCAACCGACAGACCCCGACTCGGCCTCCACTCAGCTACTTCCCGTGAAGGAACGAAAACTATTGCAGCTCAATATAATACAAATATCACAGATATGATCGCCGATTCTGTACTAAGCTCTAGCGACGCACAATAGAACCACTCGTGCACACATTTGCACCAATATTGTTGCTCCCGCGTGTTCAAGTCCCGTCTCGCACATTACTCGAGCACGTATTTGTGTCATACGTGACGCAAATCCGTGTTCGAACACCGTCGGGACTGCCCCGGCCACTCAGACCCCCGAGACGTGGCGCAGGCAAGTCAGAAGCGCCGCCCACAGCACGCATTTGCGTTATCGATGACACCGCCGCGTGATCGAGTGGATTTCTTCGCTCCTCAAACACGCGTAATTGGCACAACTGAGACGATCGCTCGCGCCTACGCCGCACCCAGCGGCCACGACGGCACGATCCTCACCCATGTCCGAGCGTCCATCGAAGAAGTCGCATCGACCCTTGCCGCACTCACCGGCGAGACCCATCCCCTCGCGCCTCCAGACGATCAGGACATGCCAACACACCCACCGTCATCGAGATCGGTTGACCGACCTCTGTAGGTAGCAGCTGGGTCTATGCGGCGCCGGATTCGGAGGAGACCACGGGTATTGAATCCGGATCGGTTGGCCACGTCTGCCCGGTCCCAACGCTTTTCTACACTTGTGTATTTTGGAACAGGTGGGTAATTTCGTGGCGTGTCGTCATCGTCGGAAGTTCACGACCGAAGGGTGCAGCGTTCGCGCGCAGCCCTGATGTCGGCTGCGGTGCGGCTGGTGTCCGAACGGGGAACAACGGCAATCGCGGTGACTGAGATCACTCGCGTGGCGGATGTGAGCCGTAAGCTGCTGTATCTGCATTTCGGGGACCGGGATGCGCTGCTGGTGGCGGCGGCGGTCCACTTGGTGGGGCAGGAGTTGATCCCGCGGACTGTGGATGTCGCCGAGGACCTGCCTGCGCAGCTGCTGGCGGTCGCGGAGCACTTCGCAGATCATTCGGAGTTCTACCGCGCCATGCTGAGCGGCTCGTGCGCTTTCGCAATGACCAGGACGTTGAATCACGTGTTCGGCTCCTACAACAAGGAGGTCGTGCGGGAGTTGTTCGGCGTGCTCGACAGCGCTACCGGCAACGACCTGGCGGTGTTCTTCGCCAGCGGCGCGAGCGGGATCGTCAACGACTGGCTGATCGACGGCGCGCATCCACCCGATCCCCGGCAACTGGCGGAGCGTCTGACCCGCCTGGCTTCTGTTTTTGGTTTCACCCACCACGAAGGTCATGCGAAATGAATGTGATAAGTCACCTCACCCAGCGCCTGCAGCACCTCCCGCCGCCGCTTACCAGGGACATCGGTGTCGAACGTGGCCTTCGGGTGCCGATGCGCGACGGCGCGGTCCTGTTGGCCGACCGCTGGGCTCCGAGAACGGGCCGAGCCGGACTGCCGACCGCGCTGGTGCGGTGTCCCTACGGCCGGACAGGGACGGTCGCGGAGCTGGCCGCCCGACCGCTGGCCGAGCGCGGTTTCCAGGTGTTGATGCAGAGCACTCGCGGCACCTTTGGCTCGACCGGATCGTTTGATCCGTTCCGATGTGAACGCGAGGATGGTCTGGACACTCTGGACTGGTTGATCGAGCAGCCCTGGTTCGGCGAGTCGGTCATCCTATTCGGCGGCAGCTATCTCGGATACGCGCAGTGGGCGGTGGCCGACAAGGTGCCGCCGCAGGTGAAGGCGATGATCCCCGGGGTGTCCGAGTCGGCGCTCACATTGGAGTTCCTCCGTAAGGACGGATTCTCCCTGGAAGTGCCGTTCCGTTGGGGTGTGCAGGTCGTAGGCCAAGAACGCGGGTTCGCACTGGCGCGAACACTGCTGGGAGAACGGAAGTTCCGGCGCGCCCTGCGCACACTGCCGCTCGACCGGGCCGATGCGGTCGCCCTCGGCCACCGCAACGACTATCTGCAGAACATTCTCGCCCACGATAGGGACGATCCGTTCTGGGCCGATGCCGACCATCGCGGCCGAGTCACCGACATCACCGTGCCTGCCAGCCTGGTCGGCGGCTGGTACGACATCTTCTTGCCCGGCCAGCTCCGCGACTTCCGGGTGCTACAGGACGCCGGGCGCGCCCCGCGTCTCACGGTGGGGCCGTGGCCGCACTCTTCTCCCCTGGCAAGCGGCGGCGCGGCAATTCGGGAGGCGCTCGAGTTCGGCCTGGCGCACGCCCACGGAACCGAACCACCGCAGGGGGCACCGGTCCGGCTGTTCGTCATGGGAGAGCAGAGATGGCGTGACTTCGAATCCTGGCCGCCGCCGGGCTATGAGGGTCGGCGGTTCCACTTGAAGTCCAGCGGCGCTCTCGCCACAGACCCGCCGGGAGAGTCCGACCCGGACCACTTCCGTTACGACCCGTCGGACCCGACGCCCGCAGTCGGCGGCGTGCGTATGTCCTTCTTCGAGAAGGAGGGCAGCGTCGACAACACCCGCCTCGAAGCCCGGCCCGACGTGCTCACCTACACCACCGACGTGCTCGACCAGGACGTCGAGGTGATCGGCGAGGTCACCGCCGAGATCTGGTTCCGCTCCAGCCTGCGGTACGCGGATGTGTTCGTGCGGCTGTGCGATGTCAACGAAAAAGGTCGCTCACACAACGTGTGCGATGGCCTGATCAGCCTCACCGACGCCGATGAGATCACCTGCGCGACGGTCACGCTGTGGCCGACCGCCCACCGGTTCAAACGCGGCCACCGCATCCGCATCCAAGTCTCCAGCGGAGCCTTCCCCCGCTACAACCGCAACCCCGGCACCGGCGAATCCCGGGGTAGCGCGGTCACCTTGCGAGCCGCGGATCAGCAAGTATTCCACAGCCAGGATCATCCCTCCGCAGTCATCCTGCCCGTCGCCGGATAACTGGGTCGGCCGCCAGCCATGCGGCGGGAGTCGGTAGTCCTGCTCGGCGTTCGCCCCAGGACGGCGATCTCGATTCACCGCGCAGCGACGTCATCCAATCGCACCGGCGATGCGCACCGAGCGCGTGGCTCACGGCACCCATCGGCAAACACAAGGGGCTGATCCAACGGGCCCAAGTATCGGCCTCGGCACACCGTGACCGTGGAGGTCGCGGTCCAGGGTGCGCGGCCTGACGACGCCAGGTCCTGCGGCTTCCTGGGCGTCAGCAGCGGACCTTTCATCTGGAGGCGCCGAACTGCCGGGCACTCAGGATTCGCGGACCTCACCCAACTGCTGGCCGATGCCGGTGACAGCGCTGCAACCCGATCCCTGCCGCGATCGAAACCCCCGCGTGTGCTGACGGTTGCCGCACCGCGGGCGTCTGGACGACCGGTATTCGCTATCAACCCAAGGGCCTTGGCGCGCTACCGGAACGCCACTCCACGGCACCGGCCAAGTCCGACCACGCCGACGCGATCCCCTGGCCGACATCCTGCGCGTCAACGCGCAGCATCTAGAAACTTGTCGAATCCCTCAGTACCACAATGCTTTCCAAGTCTCAGGTCTCAATGATGGCCCACGAACTCGATGCACCGGTCGAGGCGTTCCGAACCCGCCCGCTCGGCCAAGGTCCTACACATTCGTCACGGCCGATGCGGTGGTGTTGAAAAGTCCGGGAAGACGGTCGCGTGGTCAACGTTCACGCCCTGATCGCCGCCAGTGCCAACAACGGCGGCTACCCGAAATCGTCAGTCTGCAAGTCACTTCCCGTGAGGACGGGGCCAGTCGGCTGGCGTTCTTCCGTCACCGTGGCGGGACTGCCCTGGTCCGAACCATCTCACGTGACACGCTGCTCGGTCGAGGTCGCCCCAACCGAAGATCAGCGCGGTCAGTCCGAAGCCGGCAGCGGCTTGGCACCTTTGAGCGGCAGCGGAACACCGTTCAACGCAAGCGTGCCTTGCCCCGCCTTCGTGCACAGCAACTCCACGCCGAGTTCATCATCGGCGTAACGCTTCCCGAGCTGCGAACCGTCCATCTGCCCCGGATCCGGGGTACCGGTGGTCCCGGTCTTCGGCCCCTTCGCATCGACCATCGCCGCGCCACCGCAGGTGATCTCCAGATCATCCTCCGGCCAGCGAACGACGATCACCGTCGTCGCGTCGACCGTGCTGGCGAGCATCTGCCCTACGCTCGGTTTCATCACAACTTCCTCCGCAGCTCTCGTCGCGCCAATGGAGTCGTCCAGCAATTTCCTCAGGTGAACAAGCGCGTTTCCGCGGCCACCGTGCGGCAGAGCTCGAGGAGTTGCGCGCCATCGG
The DNA here is from genome assembly GCF_001613225.1 of Nocardia pseudovaccinii NBRC 100343. Taxonomy (GTDB): domain Bacteria; phylum Actinomycetota; class Actinomycetes; order Mycobacteriales; family Mycobacteriaceae; genus Nocardia; species Nocardia pseudovaccinii. The sequence goes on along the minus strand of NZ_BDBY01000250.1, from coordinate 60,748 downwards.
ATCCCGCCACGGCTTCGGGTACCTCGATGTTCGGTTCGGTGATCACGATGTCGTCGACGTCTAGACGACGTTCGCCCAATGTCAGATCGCCTTCGGTCACAAGAGACCAGCGCCAGTCGCTGAGTTCGTGTGCGGGAATCGTCTCACCTGGCGCCAGCCTGGTGCTCAGGGCAACGCCGCGATCCGGATCGTCACTCGGGCCGAGATCCCAGCGTCCGGCATCGGTCAGGCTGCCCTTGACGAGCCCAGGTGTCCCATCGATCTTCATCGTCTGGTTGCCCTGGTTCTGTTCGGCACCGGGTGGCCGTGAACCGAAGTTGAAGGCGCCTGCCGGACCGTGCTTGAAAATCCCCGGCCGGTACATGAGCCGACCCGGACCGACCAGGGTCGGATGGTCGTGGTACTCGGCGGCGTAGCCGCCGCCCTTCTTGTTCCGTGCGAAGATTTCCAGCAGCTGACAACCTCGGGGACCGTTCACCATCGGCCCGTATTCCACGTACGGCGCGGCGACAAGGGTGTCTCCGCGCTTCATCACCCAGTCGCCGACAAGTACCGAGCCGTCGAGCACGGTGATAAACATCCAGTCGTCGTGCCAGTGCAGTGGCCAGATCTGGTTGGCGGGCATCCTGATGTCGGGGATGCACATCCGGAACTCGTCATCATCGGCCCCCAGATACCACAGGTCCTGCCACGTCAGACCTCCGATGACATCGGAGTGCACGACGTCGTCGGGCCCGTTCGCGCCACCGGGTTCCAGGCGTGTCAGAGTGACGCCGGGCGCTAGAACCTCACCGTGCGCCACCGGGAGTGGTCGACTGGTTTTGCTGGCCGCGCTGCCCATAGTGTTCCCCATTGATCGATATTCGCCGCACCTGGCAATAAGTGTGGCCCAACATGGTATTCCGACTATAGGTATGCATAACAGATGTCGTCAAGATAAAGTTGGCTAACAGATATTTTGATAGCATATCAACTGTCGGACGGCCGAATTCCGCCCCCCGACCTCGGAAGAGGGTGGGGCTGGTCGGCTTCAGCCGTAGCACTGGATCGGGAGGTCAGCACGTGGATGGAGAGCTTGTCGTTCGTCGGGTGATCACCGGAGTCGACGATGTCGGCGACGCATCAATACTCGGCGACGGCGCGGTCACAGAAGTCAGGGCGCTGCCGAACATTGCGGGATGGGCGATCGCGACCGTCTGGCAGAACGATCGCGCTCCGCAAGTTCCGGTTCGTTCGGCCACCGAGGGATTGACGGAGGTAGCAGACCAGAGATTGTTGCCGACGGGCGCGATTCGCTTCCTGATCTGGCAGCTGCCTCCCGAGAGCGCCGGAGAGAACCCGGCCGGCATGCACCAAACCGACACCATCGATTGCATCGCGGTGCTCTCGGGGACGGTGACCCTCGTGCTCGGCAACGGAGACGAAGTCGAACTCGCAACCGGGGATTGTCTCGTGCAGGGCGGCAATCTCCACCACTGGCGGAATAAGACATCGGAGGCGTGTGTCATGGCCATCTTCATGGTCGGCGCGCCTCGGGTGTGATTCCCAGAGGTAGCGCAACGCGACTCGTCACTCGGACAGGTGTACTCAGCGCTGAGCATGGATGTGCTCAGCGCTGAGTTTCACCCCTAGGATTCGGCGACTTCCGCTCGCTCCATCAGATCGGCGATCTTCTCTGCTGCCGACACAACGAGCGGGAAGCCGACATAAGGGATCAATTGGGTCAAGATCTCGCCGATCTCCGTCTTCGTGAGACCGTTGGCCAGACCACGCAGTGTGTGCAGCTTGAGCTCTTCGGCGCAACTGAGCGTGACCAGTGCGGCGATGGTCGCGATGCTGCGGTCTCGCTGCGAGAGCTCCGGCCTGGGCCAGATCTCCCCGTATGCGAAGCTCGCCGCGAACTTGCCGACATCGGGAGCGACACCGGCGACCTTCGGACTGAGGGCCGCGAGAACCTCTGCTCGCAAGGCTCTGATCGAGGCGGTAGATTCGACAGTTTCGGACATTGTCATCCTTCGATCGGGCTGTCTGAGCTCGGGCCGGCACGGCGACCGGAACCAGCGATGGTCACAGGATCGCGCCGAGATCTTTCAGAGCAGCGATGTCGTCCCACGAATAGCCGTGCTCCAGGAGCACCTCTTCGGTCTGCTGGCCGTGCGCAGGCGCGGCGGCGACCGGCCCGAGCGGTGCCCGATCGAACTGCACCGGCGGCGTCACGCTGCGCGCCTCGACCCCGTGACCATCGATGGACGACAGGTAGCCGTTCGCGATGACTTGCGGATCGGACAAGACCTCCGGCACCGTCTGACACACCGACCAGACCCCGCTGAAGGTGGCGAGCCGTTCGCGCCACTCGTCCAACGTGGCCGATGCGAAAGCCTCGTCGAGTTCGCGGATGCACTCGCCGCGATTGCCTGCCCGCGCTTCGAACGTCGCGAAGCGCTCATCGGCCGCCAGCTCAGGCCGGCCGATGTGCTCACAGAAACTGCGCCAGTGCGGGTCGGGCTGCAGCACCACCAACCAGATCCACCGGTCATCCTTGGTCCGGTACGAGTTCACCAGCGGGTTCGGCACCGCGGTCCGGCTGCCCCGCGTCATGTCGACACCGCCGACGCCGCGGTTGGCCTCCATGTTGAGCACCACCGCGAACATCCAGAGACCAGCGTGTAGCAGCGAGGTATCGATTTCGGACGGCACGCCTTTTCGTTCACGCTTGTACAGCGCGGCGGCGACAGCACCGGCGAGACTGATCCCGCCGACACAGTCCCCGGTCCCGCCCGGCTGATGCACGGGTTGGGCGGCACTCGGCAGCGTCAAGTAGTTGGCGATGCCGGAGCGAGCCCACGCCGAGGCGAGGTCGAAGCCGCCTACTTCGGCGTCGGGGCCTCGGGTGCCCTGGCCCGTGGCGCGGGCATAGATGATCTTCGGATTGTCGGCGCGGATGTCATCGAGGTCGATGCGCAGTCGCTTGCGCGATTCGGTGAGCAGGCTCGTCACGAAGACGTCGGCGTCGCGCAGCACTTTCGACAGAACCCCACGGCCCTCCGAAGTCCGCAGGTCCACTGCCAGGCTGCGCTTGCCGTGGTTGGCCAACTCGATCGCGGGAGCGACCGTGCCGGTGGCGAAATATCCGCGATAGGGGTCGCCGCCTTCAACCATTTCGATCTTGAGTACGTCGGCGCCCCAGTCTGCGAGGATTGCGCCGCAACTGGGCGCGAACATCCACGCCGAGACCTCGACAACGCGTACCCCCTCGAGTACGTCATACATTGGGCTCGCCTACCGAGCCGCTTCGGCGGCGGCCTGGCGCTCGTTGTAGCGGGCCACTTCCTTAGCTTGCTCGGACTCGCTGCGGTACCCGGTCGAGATGATGCCGCCGATCGTGGTGACCTTGGGCCCGCGGTGGCGCTCATGGGATACCGCCGACACGTCGCGTCCGGCGACCTCCGCGCGCAGTGCAGCGACGGTGCAGCGTTCCCGCGGCCGGATCTTGAACGGGTCGAACGAGTAGAGATCGAGCACGTTCGCGTGCGTGATCTTGTTGACGACCTCGTCGGAGACACTGTCGTCGAAGTGCGCGGCGAGCGCCTCGGGCGAGCGCGGCCATGTGGAGTCCGAATGCGGGTAATCGCATTCCCACGTCACCATGTCTGTGTTCATTGTGTCGAGACTGGCGATGCCGAAATGGTCGTCGATAAAACAGGTGATGATGTTGGACTTGAAGACATCGCTGGGCATGCGATCGCCGAAGTCGGCTCCGGTCCATGCGCCGTGCTGAGTGTAGGTGTAGTCGACCCGCTCGAGGAAGTAGGGAACCCAGCCGATGCCGCCCTCGGACAGCGAGATCTTCAAGTTGGGGAACTTCTTGAATACATCCGACCAAATCAGGTCGGCCGCGGTGTCGAACAGCGTGATCGCGGTGCCTGTCATCTGCACGGAGTACGGGGCGTCGGGCGCCGTCATCGAGACCGACGACGACGATCCGAGGTGCATGCAGACCACCGTCCCGACCTCCTCACATGCGGCCCAGAACGGATCCCAGCTGGAGCTGTGCAGTGACGGGAGGCCGAGCTTGTACGGGTTGGCAGAGAAGGTCACCGCGTGACAGTCCCGCTCGGCGAGTCGACGCACCTCCTGCGCCTGCAGTTGCGGATCCCACAGCGGGGTAATACCGCAGGGCACGAACCGATCGGGGTACTGACCGGCCCACCCCTCGAGGTGCCAGTCGTTATAGGCCCGGACCATTGCCATCGCCTGATCGGGAGACTTATCGGCGTTCGTCAGGAACGTCTGCCCGGCGAACCGGGCGAAGGTCGGGAAGTTCAGCGCCGCCAGGACGCCGTTCGCGCTCATGTCCTTGACCCGCTCATGGACGTCGAACGTGCCGACGCGCATGTCGTCGAAGGAGTTCGGCTCCATGCCGTACTCCTCTTTCGGACGGCCGGCGACGGCATTCAAGCCGAAGTTGGGTAAAACATTGCCCTCGTAGATCCAGCAGTCGTGGCCGTTCTCGTCGCGCCGCACGAAGGGTGTCTTTTCGGCGAACTTCCGGGGAACCCTCCCCTCGAACATGTCCGGCGGTTCGATCGCATGGTCGTCCACACTGATCAAGATGTAGTCGTCGCTGTTCATACGAAACCCTCCATTGCGCTCGCCACAGCCGTTGACATTGACACCCCGCCGGGCGGAATCTTTCGAAATCCGGTGGAGATTCTGCGGCACCAGCAGATACTAGGCTATGCGACAATCTTATAGCCTGTCAATCGAATCACAGTGCTGAAGGGAGCGCACACGCACAGTCCGATCGGCCATCGAGCTGCGGACAATCGTTGCAAGGCAGCCACGCCACGGAATGGGGATATGACATTGACCGAGATCGATCCGAGCCGGTTCGCCATCCATGACCACTACGGCCGCGGGTTCCGGCAGGCGTTCGTGCGCGAGGGAGTCGGCGGGGTGCCACTGCTCTGCATCCACGGCTGGCCGGAGACCAAGCGCATCTGGTGGCGGGTGATCGAGCCGCTGGCGGCCGCCGGTTTCGAGGTCATCGTGCCCGACCTGCGCGGCTTCGGCGATAGCGAGATCGGGCCCGATGGCTATCACGATGTCGCCGCCCACAGCCTCGACATGCACGACCTTGTCCGCGGGCTGGGGCACGAGCGAGTCGTGGTATGCGCAGGCGACCTGGGCGGGCCGATCGCCCAGGATCTGGCCCTGCGGTTTCCCGACCTGGTCCAGCGGATGGTGCTGTTCAACTGCCCGCTGCCGTACGACCGCGAGACCATGTCGCACCTGCGGACCCGCTCACCCCGTGAGGCGCGCGATTACTACCTCCGACAGGGGACCGACGCCGATGGATTGGCGGCCGAACTCGACACGCCCGCCAAGCGATGCCGCTACATCGCGACCTTTTACACCTCACGCTTCTGGGCACACCCGGGGGCGTTCATCGGGGACGGCGAGAGTGAGCGTGTCGATATCTCGCCGATAGTGCAGTTCCATGCGGCCCCGTTCATGGACGCCGCCAAGTTGCGAGCGAGCTTCGGGCCCTACGAGAGCGTGTTCTCGGCGTCAGCTCGCTCCGCACCCACGCGACTGACGCGCAATCCCGATGTCGAGGTTCTCGTGCTATTCGGAGTCAGCGACCGGGTGGTCGCGCCCGACTTCGACCGCATCGCCGCACTGGTGTTCCCAAGGCATCTCGGTCCGTTCCTCATCCGCGACTGCGGGCACTTCGTGCCATGGGAAGCCCCCCACGTGGTCGTGTCCGCTGCGCGACTGCTGTGCCGTGATCTCCTCGAACCCGGCCGAGCATCGTCAGGTCGGTGATTTGGTTGTCGCGCCCTATTCGCTTGCGGTATCTCGGCGTTCGAGCACGGCAGCGACTCTGTCCAAGCCGTCGAGGAGGCTCTTGGTGGTATCGGAGTCGAGGTCGGCCAAGCCGTACTGGATCGCGGAAAGCTCCCTGTGAGCGCGCTCGTACAGGGCGCGACCCTCTGGTGTCGCGACCGCCAGGATGCCACGCCGATCGTTGGGATCCGCGCGACGCTCGATCAAACCACCACGGACGAGGCGGTCGATCGTGGCGGTCATGGTGGTCGGATGGACCGATGCGCGCGCGGCGATCTCTCGGAGTTGAAGACCTTCGGGCTCCGGGCACACCACGGCGAGCACCTGATACTTGGCGTGCGATGTCCCGAGTGGGCTCAGTACGGTATCGAGCTCGCGCAGCAGCAGCTCACGGGCCCGCAGCAGCAAACCCGCGAGCACTACTCGGTCGGCGGTCGCGGTGTCGAGGTCATACATCCTGTTCACCGAGGTGGTGAGCCGCAGGCTGGTCACCGAGCGTGCGACACCCGTGGCGTCCACCGCGACCGCCGCTGGGGTCACGCGGTCACCGTCTGGTCCTACCGCCTGGTGGCGGACCTGGGGATTTCTCCTTCCCGCGACCCGGGGCTGCCTCCTCCGCATTTCTGGACTCCTGTTCGCTCCGCTGCGCGGACTTTGGACTCGGCCGTAGTTACTGGTTGGTCCGTCCGTCATATATTCATTAAACCGCCCCGGCCTTTGGGTGGTTATTTCGGCGGCCGGGTCACCGGGCAGAGGCTCCTTACTGATAGCCCATCGCCAGGATGCTCATGGGTTCTGTCTCGTTGACGATCAGCGCCTTCTTGCGGAAGTAGCGCAGCAGCCCATTGGGCCCCATACGCGAGCCGCCGAGGCCGGACTGATTGAACGAGTTCTTCTCGGCGTCTCGAACGATCATGATGCTGAGGCCGGCGTCCTGAAGCGCGATCGCGCCCGCGTTCAACTGCTCGCCGAGCCTGCGGGCCTCGGCTACGTCACCCGCGATGACCGCCGCGGACAAGCCGTATTCGGAGTCGTTCGCGAGCGCGAGCGCCTCCTCCTCGGTGGTATACCGCATGACGGGAGTGACAGGCCCGAACGTCTCCTCCGTCATGATCCGCATATCGTGGGTGACATCGACGAGTACGCCCGCCTTCATGAAGTGGCCGCCCCCGAGATTCTGGCTCTTGCCGCCGGCGACCAGCCGTGCGCCCTTGGCGAGGGCATCGTCGATGTGGGCGTCGACGGTGGCAGCCTGCCTGCCGAGGATGAACGGACCAAGGTGCCCTGCGTGCGGGTCGGGGTAGCTCAGCTCGAGCTCGTTCGCCTTGCGCACCAGCGCGGCGACGAACTCGTCGTGTACGGACGCCTCCACATAGACCCGTTCGGTGGAAAAACAGATCTGCCCGGTGCACCAAGCCGATGAACGCAGCACCGAGGTGGCCGCACGGTCGAGGTCCGCGCTCGCGGTCACGATTGCGGCGTCCTTCCCGCCCATCTCGAGGAACGCCGGGATGAATCTGGCCGCGCATGCCTCGGCGACCTTACGTCCGTTCGTGACGCTGCCGGTGAAGCACACGGAGTCGACGCACTGGATCAATTGCTGGCCGGTCCGCCCGTCACCGGTCACATACTGGAATACCGCGGCCAGCTCGGGGACTTGCCGGAGCGACTCGACCACCGGCTCGACGAACCGCGGCGCGATTTCGCTGGGCTTCACAAGGACAGCACAGCCTGCGATGAGCGCCGGGATGGCATCGAGCACCGACGCGTTGAACGGGTGATTCCACGGGCTGATCACCCCGAGCAATGGGTAGGGACTGAGCTGGGTCGTGAAACCCACATTCGGCGCCGTGCTGCTTCTGCCCTCGAGCGACCCTGCGCGCAGGATCGCCGGAGCGATCTTGCACCAGCCCTGGATCGAGGCGGCGACCTGGTGCGGAATCTGATATGAAAGCTCGTGCCGACCGGTGTCCGCGGCCTCGGCGGCACCGATCGCCGTGGCGTGCTCGATGATCACGTTCGCCCATCGCTGCATGATCTCCAGCCGTTCTTCGAGCGGCCGCGCGCTCCACCCGCGCTGCGCTTCGCGCAGACTTGCCGCGATGTCGCGGAGCTCGGCCTCGGTCGGCGGAGTGATCCGGTAGTCGATCTCACCGGATCGAGGGTTGCGGACCTCGATGGTGGCTGGAGTGTCCATGTTTCTCTCCTCATTGAGCGATTACTCGAGCGACGGATCGTGACGACTACTGCTCTCTCGGACAACGCGGCCAAGAGAGATCGGCTAGTTGACCAGGCGGCTTCGGTCACCCCAATGCCTGGCGCGCAGGGCTTTCTTGTCGGGTTTGCCGAGCGGGCTGAGCGGGATCGTGTCGACGAAATCGAGCGACTTCGGGGCGTGGAGCGAACCGAGCCGGTCCTTCACGAAATCGATCAGCGAGTTCTCGGTGACGCCGTCATGGTCGGGCCGACGGACCACGACCGCTTTCACGGCTTCGCCCCATCGCTCGTCGGGAATGCCGATGACCGCCACCTCGCCGACAGCGGGATGGACACCGAGACAGTCCTCGATCTCGCGCGGATAGATGTTGAACCCGCCGGAGACAATCATGTCTTTCTTCCGGTCGACGACATAGAGGAAACCCTCCTCGTCTTCTGTCGCCACATCTCCCGTGTGCAGCCAGCCGCCTTCGAGCGCCGCCGCCGTCTCGGCCGGACGACCCTTGTAGCTCTCGAGCGCGACGAGCGGACCGCGCACGCAGATTTCGCCGGGCTCGCCACGCGGAACGACGTTGCCGTCCTCGCCGAACAAGCTGACCTCGATACCCGGCACCGGTCGCCCGCACGACGACAGCCGCCGCGGCGCGCGCAAGTCGTGCTCCTCTTTGCGCAGCACGCTCATGGTCATCGGCGCCTCGGACTGTCCGTAGAACTGGAAGAAGACCGGTCCGAAGATCCTGATCGCCTCCGCCAGCCGTGTCGGCGAGCACGGCGCGGCACCGTAGAAGATCGTCTCGAGGCTGGTGTGGTCCGTGTGCGCTAAGGACGGCTCGTCCAATATCCGGTAGAGCTGGGTCGGCACGATCAGCGCGGCCGTCGCCCGGTGCTGCTCGACCGCCGCAAGCCACGTGTCCGGGGAGAAGCCCGGCAGCAGGACGACCGAGCCACCCCGGGCGAACGTCGGGGGCAGCACCGTTCCAGCGGCGTGGTTGAGCGGGGTCGACAGCAGGATTCGCACTTCATCCGGCCACTGCCAGTGCTCGAGCATCGCCGCCGCCGCGAACGCCTGAGCGGTCGGCGACATGATGATGCCCTTGGGCCGGCCGGTCGTGCCGCCGGTGTAGACGAGTGCGCGCGGCACCTGCACGGGCCCGGTCTCGGGTGGTTGCGGCGCCTCGGCCGACGCCGCGCCGATCAGGTCGAACCCGATCCCGGCCGGTCCCAGCGAAGCGACAGTCCGCAACGGGACTTCGGTGCCCAGTGTGACGACGATGTCTTCGTAGCGAGGATCGAAGACGATGCCGTCGAGTTCGGCGTCCCGCAGGATGAACGCATGATCGTGGACCGAGCCCAGCGTATGCAGCGAGGTCGTGCGCACGCCGATCAGCTGAGCGGCCGTCCTCACGTAGAACAGCTCAGGGCGATTCCCGGACAAGATGGCCACACCGTCGCCGGGCCCGATGCCGCAGGTCAGCAGTGCCCGGGCAATACGGTGGATCGACTCGAGCACCTCGCGATAGCTGATCGTCGCACCCTCGAAGAAAAAGCACGGCCGGTCGCCGTAGGCGGCGAGGTACTCGAGCACCGGTAGGCGTAACGACGCCGCTGTCTGATCGGTCACTGCGGGGTCACCTCCTCGCAGCGCTCAGGGATGGCGTCGTACTCCAGTTGCAGCGAACGGCACAGCAGTCCGAACATCACGTATTGGGCTGCGATATAGCTGGCCTCGACAATGGCTACCTCGGAGAAATGCGCGCGGAGCCGGTCATAGGTGATGTCCTGCGAGCGTCCACCCCCCAGGGAGATCTCGTCGGTGAGTGCGAGCAGGACACGTTCCTGCGGGGAGAACGCCGTCGAGGTGGTCCACACCGGGATCTCGTCGGCCTTTTCCTCCGGATACCCGGTGGCCCGCAAGAATTTTCGGTGCTGCGAGTACTCGAATCTGCTTTCGACATTGAATGCCGCCCGGACTATCACCAGCTCGCGCTGGGCACGGCTGAGCTCACGCGAGGTGGACCGGACGAAGTCGTCGGCGAACGCCCTGGCGTGGACGATGATCTCGGGTACGTTGGCCAGGACCGTCCAGAAGTCACCCGGCGAGCCCGTCGCCGTGCCGGGCTCGGCGACGGGATCACGACCAGGGGAGAAAATGTCGTCGTAGATCGCCCTGACCTGCGGCGGGGCAGCGCGACGTGCGACCGGTGTCAGGCGCGCCATCAGCTCGGTACCCCCGGTTCTGATCGCCTGCCGGATCCGGCAGGCGATCGCTCAGCCCACGAGGGCATCGGCGTCGGCCATCTTCCAGTTGAAGACACGCTCGGCATTGCCGTGCGTGATCGCATCGATCTCCTCCTGGGTGCAGCCGGCCTCACGGAAGGTCTCGTCGGCCGACTGCTGACTTTCCGGCCAGGTGGTGTCGTTGTGCGGATAGTCGCACTCCCACATGATCCGATCGACGCCGATGTCGTCGCGGTACCGCAGGCAAATCGGCTCCTCGACCATGCACAGATACATGTTCTTACGGAAGATCTCCGACGGAAGGATGTCATCGGTGCCGTTGTAGGCCCCGTGGCGCACCCAGAACCGGTCCGCCCGCTCCAGCGCATTCGGCACCCATCCGATGCCGCCCTCCGAGAACACGAACTTCAGGGCCGGGAACTTCCGGCACACCGGGCTCATCATCAGGTTGACCGATGACATGATCGAACCGACCTGCAGCAGCGAGAAGGTCACCACCTCGGGTGCGTCCGGAGATGGAGTCGGCCGCCAGGTGCTGGTACCGATGTGCAAGCACATCACGATGTCGCGCTCCTCGCAGGCCCGCCAGATCGGATCCCAGTACGAGTTCCAGTAGGACGGCATGCCGATAGGCACGGCGTTCTCGGGAAACGAGATGGCCCGCGCGCCGCGGTCGGCGCAGCGGTGGATCTCGCGGGCCGCGGCCTCCGGATCCCACAACTGGCAGATGATGGTCGGCACGTACATACCGGGCGGCCCGGCCGGGCACCACTCATCGATGACGAAGTCGTTGTACGCCCGCACACACACGTCGGCCAGTTCCTTGTCATCGAATGTCAGGAACAGGGTGCCGGAGAACCGCGGGAGCGTCGGGAACAGCACCGAGGCGAAAATGCCATCGGACATCAGGTCCTTGGCCCGCTCGACCGGGTCATAGCATCCCGCCCGCATGTCTGAGAACCGGATGGGGTCCAGATTGACCTGATCCTTGGGGCGGCCGACGACCGCGTTCAGGCCCATCGTCTCGCCACGCATCCCGGCGTAGATCCAATACTCGCGGCCGTCCTCCTCGATCACGCGCGGCGCGGTCTCGCGGAACTTGGCCGGCACCCGGTCCTGCCACACCCGGGCGTGCTCGATGATGTGATCATCTGCGCTGAAAAGTCTGAGCATGGCGACCCTCCCATGTAGTGAACTCGTGCACTGAATCGCCGCGTTGTCTCGGCAATTCGAATATTAGTCGGTAATACGATTATCGGCAACCATATCACTTGTGGATCGAGCAGCGCCCACCTCTTGACAGGTTAGGCGATCATCGGACAGCCTACTATTTGGGTGGACCTCTCACGGCCGCCCCATTTGTCGAAGGGAGCAGACATTGTTGTCAGCCACGCCCACAGCGCGTGATCTCGAATTGACGATCATGCCGTGGCGCAATCTCGACCCAGCCGAAACCGACTGCGGGGCCAGACCATGACGTCCTTGGAATCGAATCCGACCGCCGCGCCTTCGGCCGCCGCGGCAGTACCGGTGATCACGCCCCAGACCGGCACGGTCGGAGCCACGATCACCGGGATCAACCTTCGCGTTGAGCAATCAGCCGGTACCAAGCGGCTGCTCGATAGAGCTCTGCATGAGCACGGCGTGCTCTTCGTGCACTTCGACGGTTTCATCGAGGACGCGGATCACAAGCGATTCGCGGCAATTTTCGGGGAGCTGCACGAGTCCTATTTCAACCGCGGCACCGGTGACCCATACGTCAGCGTCCTCGACAGTGAGAGAACCGGCAGCCCGTCCTACGGCACGGACCGTTGGCACACCGACGCGTCCGTGGTGGCGCAGCCTCCGCTGGCCGCATCACTGCGGGCCATCACGTTGCCCCGAACCGGTGGGGACACCATGTGGGCGAGTATGTATGCCGCGTACGAGGCCCTGTCGTCGCACTACCAACGGCTGCTCGAGGGGCTCGAGGCCCTGCATTCGAGCGAAGCGCTCTACCGCGCCAGGCCGGCCGCGCGCGAGGCGAACCTGTACGGCGAGCAGCAGACGGCGGTCCATCCCGTTGTCGTCCGCGACCCGGTGACCAATCGTCCGGCGCTCTACGTCAACAGCGGTTATACCGAACGCATCCTCGGGTTGACCGATCACGAAAACGACAGCCTGCTCAGGATGCTGTTCGATCACGTCAATACACCGGATTTCCACGTACGGCTCGAGTGGGATACCCACACCGTCGTGGTCTGGGAAGAGCGCATCACCCAGCATCGCGCCATCAACGACTACACGGGCCACCGGGTCCTGCATCGCATCGTCGTCGATGGTGATCGGCCGGAAGCCTACAACGGAAATCGCAGCGAAGAAGCAGAGCGGTGAATCGATGGAAAAACTGATCATCCAGGTCCGCGTCAACGAAGGAACGATGCGGGAGGTGAGCCCGAACGTCCCCTACAGCCCCGCGGAAATCGCCGATCAGTCCATCGAATGCTGGCGGCAGGGCGCGTCGATCGTGCACTACCACGCCCGCGACCCCGAGACCGGCGCGAAGTCCGCCGATACCGAGCTCTACGCCGACACCGTACGGCGGATCAAGAAGGAATGTGACCTCATCACCTTCCCGACACTCGGCGCCGCCATGCTGCCGACTCCCGCCGAGCGCTTGGCACACATCGTCGAAATGGCGAAAGATCCGGCAACCAAGCCTGATTGCATCCCGGTCGACATGTTGACAACCAACCTCGGTAGCTACGACGCGAACAGCAAGCAGTTCACCGGGAGCGGAGACCAGATCTATCTGAACACTCCGAACATCCTCCGGCAGCTGTGCGAGGAGTCTCGCGCCGTCGGTGTCAAGCCGGTGTCGATGATGTGGAACGTTGCCGGTGTGCGGCTGACCGAGGCGTTTGTCGAGATGGGTTTGTACGACGAGCCGCTGCTCTGCGAGTTGTCGCTGTTCGGCGACCACTTCCGCGGCTACGGGCACCCGGGAACCATCAAGGGGTTGTACGCGTCGCTGGATTTCTTCCCACCTGGCGCGAACTGGATTTGGATGGCGAATCTCGTTGGCGGCAACGCGTTTCCGGTCCTGGCGGCAGCCATCGCGCTCGGGGGCCACGTCGCCATCGGCGTCGCCGACCACGCCTACCCGGAGCTCGGCAACCCCACCAACGCGCAGCTGGTCGGCTACGTCGTCGAGATGGCCCGGTATATGGGACGAGAAGTCGCCACGGCGACCGAAGCTCGAGAAATTCTGGGCCTCACCTGAGTCCGGGGATACCCATGGGAAGGCGCCCGCGCATTCCCATGGGTATCGAAAACCTTCAGTCCCGATGCCGAGTGAGCCGAGTGGTGAACGGTGCGTGGCAGTTGGGAAATCACCGGAACAGGAGTGACAGGTCCGATGGAGTTAGCAGGGAAAGTGGCCATCGTGACGGGCGGAGCCGGCAATCTCGGTTCAGCGTGTGCGCGCCGGATGGCGATCGAGGGGGCAGCAGTAGTCGTCGTCGACCGTCCGAACGCGGGGGTCACCGGCGTCGTCGAGGAGATCATCCGGGCCGGCGGCCGAGCGACCGGTTTCGAAGGCGATATCAGTCACGAGCCGGATGTCGAAGAGATGATCGGCCTCGCGGTTCATGAGTACGGGCGGCTCGACACTCTCGCCAATGTCGCTGCCACGGTCAGGGACAGCGACCGTGTTCTGGACAAGATGGATATCGAGCTCTGGGACCACATCATGGCCGTCAACGTCCGCGGAGCGATGCTGGGCTGCAAGCATGCCATCCCGGCGATGCTGTCACACGGGGGTGGATCGATCATCAACTTCACCTCGACGGCCGCGTTCTTCGGTGACACGACCCGCATCGCGTACGCCACGTCGAAGGCGGCGCTCGTCGGACTCACCCGTGCGGTCGCCACCGCCTACGGCAAGCAGGGAATTCGCTGTAATGCCATCGCCCCCCACGCCGTATGGGCCGAGGCCACCAAGGCAAGGTTCGGTGAGGAATGGCTCGATCTCGTCGAACGCACCCTCGTGACGCCGCGCCTCGGCGTTCCCGATGACATCGCACACATGGTCGTCTTCCTCGCATCGGACAAATCCGCGTTCGTCACCGGGCAGAGCATGTTCGTCGACGGCGGCGGTACCGCCCACCAATCGTGGGTCGGCGTCCGGTAGCGGACCCGGTCCGGGTGCCGCGAACAGAAGTGGAGCGACAATGACGCAGAAATCGTTGGATTGGCTGATTTCGGTTGACGACCATGTGCTCGAACCGCCGGGCGTCTGGCTCGATCGTGTCCCGGCCAGGGATCGTGACCGGGCACCGCACATCGAACGCGACAGCACCTCGGAGTGCTGGGTCTACGAGGGAAAGCGGATCCCCACAACCGGTTTGGCGGCTGTGGCGGGCAAGTCGAAGGAAGAGTTCAACCCCGAACCGGTCACCTATGAGGAAATGCGTCCGGGCTGCTACGACCCACGCGCACGGGCCCAGGACATGGACCAGGCGGGGATCCTCGCGTCACTGTGCTTCCCTTCGGTCACCCGCTTCTGCGGGCAGATCTTCCTCGAAGCCAAGGACCGGGAGTTCGCGTTCGTCTGCCTCCAGGCATACAACGACTGGATGATCGACGACTGGTGCCAGGCGGTGCCCGGGCGGTTCATCCCGCTCGTCCTCATCCCGCTGTGGGATCCCGCGCTGGCGGCACGGGAGCTGGAACGCTGCGCAGCGAAGGGCGCGACGTCATTCGCGTTCACCGAGAACGGGGCACCACTTGGCCTGCCCACCCTCTTCGACACCGCCCGGTACTGGGACCCGATGTTCGCCGCCGCGGCGGACCTCGGGATGGTGGCGTCGATCCATGTCGGATCCTCGTCGCAGGTGCATCGAATCGCCCCGGACTCGCACTTCATCGCCGATGAATCGTGGGGCGCTGTACGCACATCAGCGGCGTTGCTCGCCCTGCTCTTCAGCGGAATCCTCACTCGTTTCCCGGGTTTGCGGGTCGCGCTGTCGGAAGGTGGGATCGGTTGGATCCCCTACTTCCTCGAACGGGCCGAGCAGGTCCTGGACAAGCAGAAACACTGGGTCAAGAAGGGCCTGCACTATCGCAACCACGCGGGCACCGACATCGACCTGGAGAATCTGGATATCCGGGCGCTGTTCAAGGACCACATCTACGGCTGCTTCATCGACGATATCCATGGGATCGCCAGCATCGACGAGATCGGCGTGGACAACGTGATGTGTGAGACGGACTATCCGCATTCCGACTCGACCTGGCCCGACAGCATCGGGTTGATCAAGAACCGCATCGGACATCTCGCCCCGGACGTCCAGTACAAGATTCTGCGGGGCAACGCCGAGCGCCTCTATCGCTTCACACCGGCCGAACCTCCTTTCCTCGCCACGGCCTGACCGCGGCAAGCAGAACACCCCACATCAATAGCCTGATGTGGGGTGTTTTGTGCTGCGGCGTAGTTCAACCGAGCTCGGTCGGCTTCAACAGCCCGCGTTGGAGAAACACGTCGCGAGCCACGTCGGTCGCGGTCTGCCAGCCGGCGATGCCCGAATAGACCCCGGCATGGGCGAACACCTCGTGCAACTCCTCCGGGGTGACGCCGAGGTTCAGCGCAACGTTGATGTGCGCGTGCAACTGGTCGTTCAAGCGCAGGGCCTGAAGCACACCCACAGTGATGAGGATTCGGGTGCGGAAATCGAGACCAGGACGATTCCACACCTCGCCGTATGCGTATTCGGCTTGGATCTGCATTATCTCGGCTTCGATGGCGAGCGTCTCCGACGCGGTGATCGCGGCAGGGGTGCCGGCCAATGGCGCGAGTGCTGGAGCGTCATGACTGGTGCCGATCTTTCCCAGGCATAGGGCACGCTGCACGTGTTCGGCCGCGACGCGGCGCTGCGCACGCGTCGTCGGAGCGATCGGCACCAGTGCGGCGCCCGTACCGGGTTCGAGTACCCCGCGCTCGACGAAGACATAGCGCACGATATTGCTTGCGTTGTGCCAGGTCGAGCCTCCGGTATAGACACCGACATGTAGCAGGATCTCCGAAATCTCCTCGGGGGTGAGGCCGAGATTGAGCGCATTGTTGACATGGATCGCCAGCTGATCCTGCTGACAGGTTCCGGTCAGCACGCCGAGCGTGATGAAGCTGCGCTCTCGGATCTCGAGCCCGGGCCGTCCCCAGATCTCGCCGTAGCCGTAGGACTGGATGCCGTAGATCTCGTCATCGATCGGTAGTTTGGTCGATGCGGTCACGGCGTGCGCGCTGCCCGGGCGTGGCGGCATCCGCGGCGCATCCGGTTGGGTGCCTTTGCGTTGCACACCCAGCAGCGAACGGACGCGTTCGTCGGCTGCTTCGCGCTCCTGTTGGCTCATCGACATTGTTGAACCTCTTTCTGTTGTCGAGCTTTGCTGCTGTCGTTGCGGTCGTGCCGGTTCGACGTCCTGGAGCGAGCCTGGATCAGGTACTCAGGACGACTGCCGAGCCGTGGCCGAAGAGACCCTTGTTGGCGGTGACACCGACGCGAGCACCTTCGACTTGACGCCCGTTCGCCCGGCCCTGGAGCTGCCAGGTGATCTCGCATACCTGGGCGATGGCCTGCGCCGGCACCGCTTCCCCGAGACAGGAGAGCCCACCGCTCGGGTTCACCGGGATCCGCCCGCCGAGTGCGGTCTCACCTGCGCGCAGCAGCTTCTCGGCGGTACCGGGCGCACAGAATCCGAGGTGCTCGTACCAGTCGAGTTCGATCGCGGTCGCGAGGTCGTACACCTCGGCGACATCGACATCGTCTGGGCCGATACCGGCCTGGTCGTACGCCGTGTCGCCGATCGAGTCCATGTACGCGCGTTGCGGAGCGGGCACCACGACCGATGAGTCGGTGGCGATGTTCGGCAGCTCGAGCACGGTGTTCGGGTAGGTCGGCGTGACGCTGGCGACGCCCCGGATGCGCACTGCCGACGCGGCGCCGGCCAGTTGGCGGGCTTTGGACTCGCTCATCAGCACCAGGGCCGCGCCGCCGTCGGACGTCGCGCAGATGTCGAGCAGGTGCAAAGGATCGGAGACAATCGGCGAGGCGAGTACGTCCGCTGCCGTGACCTCCTTGCGGAAGCGCGCGCGTGGATTGGCGAGACCGTGGCGGGCGTTCTTCACCTTGACCGCGGCGAAGTCGTCCACGGTGGCCCCGTAGAGGTCGATGCGCCTACGGGCCGCCAGTGCGAAATACGCCGGGTTCGTCGCGCCGAGCAGGCGGAACCGCAGCCAGTCGGGGTCACTGGGGCGGTCGCCGGCGTTGGGAGCGAGGAAGCCTTTGGGCGTGGTGTCGGCCCCGACGACGAGGGCGATGTCGCACAGTCCGGCGAGGATCCGGGCCCGCGCCACGTCGATCGCCATCGTGCCCGACGCACAGGCGCCGTACGCCGTCGCCAGCTGAGCACCCGACCATCCAAGTGCCTGTGCGATCGACGACCCGGCGACGTAGCCCGCGTACCCGTTGCGGACGGTCTCGCCGGCCGCGACGAACTGCACATCACGCCAGTCGATGCCGGCGTCGGCGAGTGCCGCCGTGGCGGCCTCGACGCCGTACTCGACAAACGAGCGGCCCCACTTGCCCCACGGGGTCATTCCAACGCCGGCAACGATCACGTCATTCACCCCGCCACCTCCATCGGGCGCCACTTCCAGATCGTGTAGTCGTGATCGTCGTCGCTGAACAGGGTGTCGATCACCAGCCGCACGCGCGTACCCACCCGTAGGTCGTCCACCGACACGTCGGCGACGGCCTGGCCGAGGATCACCAGGCCGCTGTCGTCGACCTCCACCGCGAGCAGTGCGCACGGCCGGTACGGCTCCCCTGCCGTGACATACGGGGACGGCGGCTGGTAACGCAAGTCGGTGTAGCTCCACACGGTGCCTGCCGAGCCCAACCTCTCCTGCGCGAACTCGTGTCCGTCGCACCCGGGATTGCCGCAGCGGTAGCTAGCCGCGGGGAACGCCACCGTGCCACAGGTCGTGCATCGGCTGCCGATCAAGGCTGGACCATCCTCGGTGAACCATCCCTCGGCACCGAGCGCCGGCACTCTGGCTCTCATCGCATCTCCTCCAGGGTCCTCGCGACGACATCGGTATGAAATGCCCGGTCGCCCCAGGACCGGGCCAGCGCCCACGCACGTTTCATCAGCAGGTGCAGGTCGTGCTCGACCGTGTAGCCGATGGCGCCGTGACATTGCAGTGCGGCCCTGCTGGTGACGGCGGCGGCATCGGACGCCAGCGCCTTGGCCATCGATACGTCGCGAGCGGCTGTCGGTGCTCGCGATGCGAGCGAGTAGCCGCCCCGTAGCACCGCGGGAGCGGCGAACTCGATCTGCACCAGCGCGTCGGCCAGACGGTGCTTCACCGCCTGGAACGAACCGACCGGCACACCGAACTGATGCCGCGCACTGACATAGGCGACGGTGAGGTCGAGCATCCGCCGACTCAGCCCCACGAGTTGGGCAGCCGTGCCGAGGGCGCCGTGCTGGTGGGCAATGGCGATCTCGGTGGGGTCGTCGGAAACGAGCGTGCCTTCGCCCACCGCTGTCACCGTGGCGGCGCGCCGGGCGCCGTCGACAGTCGCCACGTCGGCGACCACGACCTCGTCGGGGTGGTATGCCCGTACTGTCGAACCAGCCCGAAGCAGCAGAACGTCGGCGTCGGCGGCGCACGGTACGAGCCGACCGCCGAGGTCGGTAGCGACCAGGCCGGACAGGCCGAGCGGTGCTGCCACCATCGCGGTCTCGACGACCGGATGCGGCAGCGCGGACCTGCCGGTCTGTTCCAGAACGGGCACAAGGGCGCATTCGTCGAGGCCGAGACCGCCGCGCGACTCCGGGACGAGCATCGACAACACGCCCATCGCGTCGAGGCGCTGCCAGGCACCCCGGTCGAGCTTGCCGGGCGGTGCTTCCCAGGCCGCCCGCACCACGGGCAGCGGGCATTCCTTGGCCAACAACTCCGCCACCGCATTGCGGAACGCCGACTGCTCGTCGGTCAAGGCGAACCTCATCGCGGCAACCCCAACAGTCGTTCAGCGGCGATATTCCGCTGAATCTCGTTGGTACCGGCATAGATCGGGCCCGACAGCGAAAACTGCCAGCCCTTGCTCCACGAGCCATCGCGCTCGGCCTCTTCGCCGAGCAGGTCCATGGCGACCTCGTGGAGTTCGATATCCAGTTCGCTCCACCACAGTTTGCTCACACTGGCTTCGGCTCCGACCGGCTGACCGGCATCCAGGCGGGTCACCGTTTGCAACGTCTGCAACTGGTAGGCCTCGGCCTTCATCCACGCATCGGCCACCCGCCGACGCAGGTCGAGATCGCCGCCCCGCTGAGCGAGCAGATCGCCCAAGCGGCCCGCGGTCGCCAGAAATCGCCCCGGCGACCGCAACGTCAGACCGCGCTCGGAACCTGCCGTGGCCATCGCCACGGCCCAACCATTTCCCGGCTGCCCCAGCACGACACCACCCGCCACCGCGTCATCGACCAGGAACGCCTCGTCGAAGAAGACCTCCGCGAAACCTTCGTCGCCGTCGAGCCGACCGAACCCGCGCACGGTCACTCCTGGGGTGTCGAGCGGTACGAGCAGGTAGGTGAGGCCGCCGTGGCGTGTCACGTCGGAATCCGTGCGGAACAGGCCGAACAGATGGGTGCAGAACGCCCCTCGCGTCGTCCACGTCTTCTGGCCGTGCAGTACCCAGCCACCGTCGACACGCCGGGCCGTACTGGTTACCGAGGCGAGGTCGCTGCCGGCGTTCGGCTCGCTCCAGCCCTGACACCAGAGGTCCTCGGCACCGGCCATCCGCGGCAGAATGCCGTCGCGCTGGGCAGGAGTGCCGAACTCGTAAATAGACGGGGCCAAGAGGAAGATTCCATTCTGCGTGACACGGGCCGGTGCCCCGGCGCGGTAGTACTCCTCCTCGAAAAGCAGCCACTCCCACAACGATGCGCCACGGCCACCGTGCTCAGGCACCCACGAGATGGCCGCCCATCGGTCGGCGAACAGTCGGCGCTCCCATCGCAGGTGCTGAGCGAAACCCGCTCGGGTGTCACCGGACAGCACCGGACCGCCCAACTCGGCGCGCCACTCGGCCAGGTTTCGTTCCAACCAGGTACGCGCCTCGAGCCGGAAGGCCTTTTCGGCCTCGTTCCAGGTCAGGTCCATCACTCACCCATTCCGAACGACGGCGAGGTCGCGCCGAACCGCACGCCCTCGAGCTCCACGCCGCGCAACAACAATTCGACGCGCGATCCGCGAGATTTAGTATGCTATCCGATTATCGCCTATCCAGTCAAATTATGATGACCGATCTCGGCACCTCACGAACCCGCGCCGATACGCGGTTCAGGCCTCGTTGGTGAGGACGACGGCGGCCGCGCCGTGACTCGGATCGCCAGCGTTGGCGACCGTCACGCGAGCGCCGCCGACCTGATGGAGCGCTCGGCCCTGGAGCTGTCGAACCGCCTCGATCAGCTGCGGTGTGCCGTGCAGCCGTCCTCGGCCGAGCGCGCCACCGTTGGTGTTGATCGGGATACGTTCGCTCGTGCCGCTCGCCAGGTAGTCGAGACCCTCACCTTCCGCACAGAACCCGAGCCACTCGGCCCAGAACGGAACGTAGTAGCTGAAACCGTCGTAAAGGTTCGCTTGATCGACGTCGGACGGATCCAGTCCCGCGTTCTCCCACAGCCGCGCGCCGAGCCGTCGCCCGCTCTCGGCGAGGTGCTCGTACTGCATGATGACGCTGTTGCGGGTGGGCAGCCCCAGGCTCACGTGGCCGGCGACGAAGGCAGGCCGGTGGCGCAGGTCCACGGCGCGATCGGCAGCCGCGACCACGACAGCGCCGCAACCGGTGACCGGCATATCGCAGTCGTAGAGCGACAGCGGCGTCGCGATCATCCGAGCCGCGAGGTATTCGTCGACCGAGAGTGCGCGGCCGGCGAAGACCGAGTCGGGGTCATCGGCGACGTAGTCGCGATTCTTCGACACGAATGCGGCCATATCAGCTCTCGACTTGCCGAATTTCCACAGGTAACGCGCATACGGCAGCGCGAACAGCATCACATTGTGGGCCAGTCCGTACGGGTGCGTGAACTGATTGTTCGCCTCGGCCGTAGTGACCTCGACCCGCCCGAACCGCCCAGGTGGGTTGAACATCGCGCGCCACACCAGGACGTGGCGAGCCGAGCCCGCGAGCACCGCGTTGATCGCCTCGCCGACCGCGCCGATCACCGTCCCCTGTGACACCGAGCATGCCCAGCCGAGATTGTCGAGGCCGAGTGTGCCCGCGACGTAGTTCACGCCGGCCACGTCGATACCGTCGACGATCGCACCGACGGGCCGCGAGGGGTTCGGATAGTTGGCCACCCCGTCGATGTCGTGCACGGATAAACCGCAGTCGTCGATGGCCCGCAAGCATGCCTGAACCACATGCGCGCCGAGCGGCGACGACGAGCTGCGAGCGACGTCGGAGAACCCGGTGCCGACGATCGCCGCGCCCCGACCGCGCCGGCGAATCATGCGATCAGCTCGTCGCGGAACCGGAACTGCGGGAGAGTACCCCCGCCGTCGGGAAGCTCTTCGAAGGCGACTTCGACACGAGCGCCGATCGGCACCTCCGTGCCGCCGAAGTCGACCAGGTTCGACACCACGACCAATCCTTCCTGCTCGTCCAGCTCAACGGCCGCGACGACGAGCGGGATACCCGCCGCGAAGCCGGGCACCAGCGCCTCGGTCATGACGGTGTAGGCGTAAATCGTTCCGAGGCCGCTGACTGGGTCGAAGCGCAGCTTCTCGCAATGACATCGCGAGCACACCGGAACGGGCGGATGGAACCGCTGCCCGCAGTTGCGACATCGCTGAATGCTGAGCACGCGCCGTGCCGCGGCATCCCAGAAACCGCGCGTCAGCTCGGTTGGCACCGGTTGAGGTCGACGAATCATCGCATCTCCTGCTCAATAAACGGCTAGCCTATTATCTGCCATCAAAGTTGTAAATCGGACCGGCAGAGGGAACGGGCGGCAGATGCGAGTCGTAGGAGTGATGCCGGATGCGTACGGCGGGCCCGAGGCGCTGCGCCTCTTCGAACTGCCCGACCGCCATGCCGGACCGGGAAAGGTGCGCATAGCGGTGCACGCCGCCGCGGTGAACCCGACCGACGCGGTCGTGCGCACCGGGCTGGGCCACGAACGTCAGCAAGGCTACGAGCCCCCGTACGTGCCCGGAATGGACGTCGCGGGAATAGTGGACGAAGTCGGCCCGGACACCGGAACCGATCTCGGGGTCGGCGACCGGGTCATGGCGATCGTGATGCCCAAGGGCAACCACGGCGGCTATAGCGACAGCATCGTGACACCGGCCCGTTCCGTGGTGCGTATCCCATCCGGAGCCACACTCCGTGCCGCCGCTACCCTGCCGATGAACGGGCTCACGGCCCGGCTTGCCCTCGATCTCCTGTCGGTCCCGCCGGGTGGCACGATCGCAGTCACCGGCGCAGCCGGCACGCTGGGCGGTTACGTGGTGCAGCTCGCCAAAGCCGATGACCTCAGGGTGATCGCCGTCGCGTCCGAGCGCGACGAGCGGGTCGTCCGCTCATTCGGCGCCGACGCGGTGGTACGCCGCGGCGACGATCTCGCCGCGCGCGTCCGCGAAATCATGCCCGCCGGCGTGGACGGGTTGGTCGACACCGCGGTCCTTGGCGCACTCATCCTGCCGGCCGTCCGCGACCGCGGCGGGCTCGCCGCGGTGCGTCCGTTCGCGGGCACCACCGAGCGCGATATCGCGATCCACCAGGTGTGGGTCCGCGAGTATCGCCGCGAGCGGGAAAAGCTCGACCGGCTGCGCCAACAGGTCGAAGACGGGGTGCTCACCTTACGGGTCGCCGACACTTTCCCGCCCGAACGAGCAAGCGAGGCGCATATCCGGCTCGATCGAGGCGGGACCAGAGGCCGACTCGTCATCGAATTCCGCGCGGAGCCGGATAGGCCATGAGCGGCCCTCGGCTCGCTCTCGGCCGGGCGAACGAGAGGGCGTGAATGCCATTCCGAACGACGCGATCAGCTCCCCATCATCGGCCCGACAGCAATCTAGTTTGCATACCGATCTATTGACATCCGAATATCGGTATATCTACTATTTGATAGCCCAATGACGGGCTCGGTCCCGTCGCGAAGACCCTGCGAGGGGGACCAATGCGTCAGATGATGGTTAAACTCGGCGCGCTGATGGCGGCTGCGGGCGTGCTCGCACTGACAGCGTGTAGCGGATCCAGCGGTAGCGGATCGGTCAGCGGAGGCGGGCAGTTCGATCCCACCCAGCCGGTCCGATATTCCCTCCCTGTAGTCGGGCGGCAATGGGATCCGCATCGCAGCGTGTCACAGGGAGCCGACATGCCGATGATGGTGTTGGTATACGACCGCCTCGTGCGGCTCACCCCCGATAGCGAGGTCGCGCCGCAGCTCGCCACGTCGTACAAGTTCTCCAATGACGGGTTGGACTTGACGTTCCAACTACGTGACGACGTCACATTCCACGACGGTCAACATTTCGATGCGAACGCAGTGGTCGCGAACCTGCGACGAGCAAAGGCTCCAGAATCCACCGTCGCGGCGCAACTGGCCGGTGTGACCGACATGTTCGCGGATGGTCCGTACCAGGTTCGTCTTCACCTGCAAGCCCCGGACCCGACGATTCTGTTGCGACTGGCGACGACAACCGGCGCGATGATCAGCCCGGCAGCGTTGAACTCGCCGAACTTGCAACAAACGCCCGCAGGTTCGGGGCCGTTCATGATGCAACAGTTCGCGACAGACCGTGTCATCCTCGCCAAGAATCCGAATTATTGGGATCACGACCTAGTCGTCCCCGACCGGGTCGAGCTCATCGCCGTTGCCGATGACGCGGCGCGCGTCAACCTGCTCACCTCGGGCGGTGCCGACATCGTGAGCGTCACCCCGGCGACTTGGATGCAGGCGAAGGATATCGGGAGCACCGGCCAGTACCAGCTGCATGTGTACGGAGACTCCATGCAGCAGGTCATGTTTCTCAACGCGGCGACTCCCCCGCTGAACAACCCGCGGGTGCGTCTGGCGTTGAACCTGGCGATCGACCGTGCGGCGATCTCGGCTGCCCTGGAGGGCGCATGCCCGCCCAACAGCGAGGCATTGCCGGCCGCCTACCCCGGCTATGTCGACGGCCTGAACTACGACTACAACGTGGATGAGGCGAAGCGGATTCTTGCCGAAGAGGGCGTGGGGAGATTCACGCTCGACACGCTGGCGTCGAATTTGGAGCCGCCGCGCACGATCGCCCAGATGGTGCAGGGCATGCTCGCCAAAGTCGGCGTGACCCTGAACCTCATTCCGACCGAGCCCGCTCTCGTGCGATCGGTCTTCGGGCAGGGCAAGTACGGCGCGATGGTCCACCAGCAGTCGATTACCTATCCCGACCCCAGCGTGTTGTTCGCGACGCATATCGGCGCCGGGCAACTGAATCCCGGCAATGCCGCCGCAGCACTGGTACCGGCTGCCGATGCTGCTCGTGCACTCGAACTCGGCAGCCCTCAGCGCTCGGCCGCTTATCAGGATCTGACCAGGCGGCTCTTCAAGGAGCCGACACACATCCCGATCTGCAACCAGACCGTCGCCCTGCTCATGCGTTCGAACATGGTCGGGGTCGATCGACTGCCGTTCTCCCAGCTCTCGACCTCCGTGGACATCCGCGGTGTCGGCCTGACCAAGTGATCATGCGGCGGGCCGTATCCCGGCTCGCTCGACCAAGAATGAAGGGAAACAACGAGATGGCTCTGGACGAACTCAAAAGCCGAGGTGCCGTCGTCGTCGGTGGCGGCAGCGGAATCGGACGGGGAATCGCCCTCGCTCTCGCGGATGAAGGTGTGCGCGTGCTTGTCGCCGACATCAATGGCGACAGCGCGGCCGCAGTGCGGGACGAGATCAACAAGAATGGTGGTACGGCGTTCTCGACGCAGGCCGACGCCACCGACGACCAGTCGTTGGCACGCGCCGCGGTCGAGGCGGAAAGCAAGCTCGGCGATGTGCAGCTGCTGATCCATACTGTCGGTGTCATCAGCGATTCACCGGTCACCGACGCCAGTGACGACGACTGGGCATGGCATTTCGACTTCAATGTGATGGCGGCCGTCCGGGTGGTCAGGGCTTTCCTGCCACTGCTGCGGGCGCACGGCCAAGGCGGTCACATCGTCATCACGTCTTCGACCGCGGGCGTGGTGTCGTTCCCATTCGCGGAAACCGGCGGTATCAACATCGGCTGTTACACCGTGCTGAAGCACGCAGTGCTCGGATACGGAGAGGTGCTCGGCCACGAGCTGGAGCAGTTCGGTATCGGAGTGTCGGTGCTGTGTCCGGGCGCGGTGCTCACCAATCTCGACGAAACATCTGCGGCCAATCGGCCAGCCCGATTCGGCGGTCCGCTGCCGACGCCGAAGGAACTCGATCTGCCGGTGCGAATGGATGCGGAGCAGGTGGGGCGGATTGTCGTCCGTGGCATTCGCGCCAACCGCAGGTACATCTTCACCCATCCCGAGCTGGTCGGGGCTATCCGAGCGCGACGAATTCAGCCGATGTTGGACGATCTCGCCTTCTGCGCGGAAAACGCGATCAGCTGAGACCACTCCGGCCGATGACACCGACAGCCCGCACCGGCCACGGGAAGGCCGTCTCGAACCGCGCCCACGGTTCGAGATGCGTGAAAGGACCACTCGTCATGGCGACTCCGACGAAGTTCGATACTCCCCTTCTGAATTATCGGGAACTCCCGCACCGACCAGGTGGCGGCGGGCTCGCGAGCACCGTGGACCAGTGTCGTGTCGACCGCACCCGCCGGTGACATGCCCCGGCATGGGCTGATCGACGTCCATGCCGGGATGGTCCGGCTCGAAGCCGACAGTGCGACCGACGATCATTCCCGCGCCGCGCGCCGGAGCCGGGCGGTGCGCGCCGGACTGTGGCGCTTGCTCAGCACCGTGGTCACGCTCGTGGGCGTCAGCTTCGTCGCCTTCCTGCTGCTCGACCTGGTTCCGGGCGACCCGGCTCAGATCGCGGCCGGCGAGTTCGCTACCCCCGCCGACGTGGCGCGGGTCCGCGAGCACATGGGGCTCGACGAACCGATCATTGTTCGCTGGGCGGAATTCGTCCGGCACGCGGTCCACGGCGACGTCGGGACGTCACTGCAGGTACGCCCTGGCGTTGGGGTGGGTGAATTGATCTGGACGGCGATTCCGGTCACCGCGTCCTTGACCGTCGTCGCGATGGCACTCGCGGCGCTGCTCAGCATCCCGTGTGGTCTGATGGCGGCTCTTCGGCCCCGCTCGCTCTTCGATCGCACCGTGTCGTTCGTCGCGTCGGCCTCGCTCGCGGTGCCACCGCACGTCCTCGGTCTGGTGCTGCTGACCGTATTCGCGGTCAACAGCCACCTGCTGCCTTCCTTGGGATACGTCCCCATCGGGCACGATCCTGTCGAATGGCTCCGGCACATCGCACTGCCGGCTTTGACGCTGGCGGCCGTGCCGCTGGCCGAGATGACCAGGCAGACGCGCGGCGCCTTGATCGACACATTCGACAAGGACTTCATCCGTGCCGCGACGGCCCGTGGGCTGCGCCGGTGGCAAGTTGTCGGAAAACACGCCATGAAGAACTCCGCGACCCCGGTGATCACGGTCGCCGGCCTGCAATTTGCGCGCACGCTGGGGGGCGCGGTCGTCGTCGAACGCATCTTCAACCTCCCCGGGATCGGCTCGCTCACCTACTCGGCGGTCGCTCAACGCGACCTCCCGCTGATCATCGGCATTGTGGTGGTCTCCGCGCTCATCGTTCTCCTCGTCAACCTCCTTGTGGATGTGATCAATGATCGACTCGCCCCCCGCCACGCATAGCGCACTCGCAAGGGTCAACTCCGTCCGCCATACCCATATCCGCAGCCGCACCATGCGGCGTCTGCTCGCAGACCGCACCGCCATCGCCGCGGCGATCTTCCTGGTCCTGATAGTTGTGATCACCTTTATCGGCCCATGGTTCACCCTCGATCCCAACGCGCAAGTACTTGCCGACCGGAATCTCGGCCCGTCCTCGCAGCACTGGCTGGGCACCGACCGCCTCGGCCGTGATCTCCTGGCACGTCTGATCGTCGGCGCACAGGCCTCGGTATTCGGTTCGGCGCTCGCCGTCGGGGTCGGGCTAGCCGTCGGCGTACCTCTCGGATTGATCGCGGGCTACGCGCATCGGCGGATCGACGCCGCCCTGAACGCTGTCTCCGACACGGTGCTGAGCATCCCGCCCTTGCTGCTCGCCATGGTGATCGTCGGGATTCGAGGTCCCGGGCTCGCCAACGCGATGTTCGCGGTCGGCATCCTCCTCGTCCCCCGATTCTTCCGAGTCACTCGTGTGCAAACGCGAATCGTGCGCGAACAGACCTATATCGAGGCCGAACGAGCTGCGGGCTGCCCGCTGCCGCGGCTGCTCTGGCGGCATGTGCTGCCCAATGTCGGCGATCCGATTCTCGTGCAGATCTCCTTTGCACTGGGCATGGCGATCGTGGTGGAGGCGTCCTTGAGCTTTCTCGGCCTGGGCGTCAAAGCGCCGACAGCAAGTTGGGGCTCCATGGCTCAGGATGCCTTCCAGGCAATTCAGTCCTCGACCTGGCAGCTCTATCCGCCGGCGGTCGTGATCTGCCTGACCATCCTGGCGATGTCCATATTCGGAGACGGGCTCCGCGACGCGCTCGGCCGTGGGCACGGGAGGAGCTGATATGAAATCGAATGTTCTGAACGTGACAGATTTGACCGTGGAGCTGCGGTTGGCTGCTGCCGATGTCCCCGTGGTGACCGGTGTCAGCTTCGAGGTCCAACGCGGAGAGACGCTCGGCTTGGTCGGCGAGTCGGGATGCGGCAAGACGATGACATCGCTCGCGGTCATGGGCGTACTCCCACGAGTCGCGAGGGTGGCCGGGGGCTCGATCAAGGTCGATGGCCGAGAGCTCGTCGGTGCCGGGCAACGAGAACTGGAGGATGTGCGCGGTCGGCGGATCGGGATGGTCTTCCAGGACGCGATGCGCTGTCTCGACCCCTCCTTCACAGTCGGTCAGCAGTTGATCGAGGTGGCCCGTCGCCACCTCGGCATCTCGCGGCGGGCGGCGGCTGATCGGGCGGCGGCGGTGTTGAACCTGGTCGGGATCAAGCAGCCGCGCTCGCGCCTCGACGACTATCCCCACCAATTCAGTGGTGGCATGGCCCAGCGCGTGATGATCGCACTGGCCATCATCTGCGAGCCGGTGGTGCTCATCGCGGACGAGCCGACCACGGCCCTCGACGTGACGATCCAGCGTCAGGTCCTGCGGCTGTTGCATGATCTGCAGCAGGAGCTCGGCCTGGCAGTCCTGCTGATCACGCACGACCTCGGTGTCGTGGCTCAGGTCTGTGATCGCGTGGCGGTGATGTACGCCGGTCAGATCGTCGAGCAGGCATCCTCGGTCGAGCTCTTCGATCACGCTCGCCACCCGTATACCGAGGCGTTGGTGAACTCGATCCCCCGTGCGGATCGCGCCAGCCGCCGGCTCCGGACAATCAGCGGGACGGTACCCCCGCCAATGGAATGGTCGCCGGGATGCCGGTTCGCACCGCGCTGCACGTGGTTCGTTCCCGACCGCTGCGATGAGCCGGGGACCAGCCTGATCGACGTCGTGGACGGACATGCCTGCCGTTGTGTCCGCGCGCCGGAACTCGTGCTCAGGGGAAACCATGGCCAGTGATACCACCACCGCGATCCTCACCGTCGAGGGGCTGCGGAAGTCCTTCGAGCATCATCGCGGAAAGGGCACCGGGCGGCCGACCGCAGTTGATGGGGTCGGGTTCTCACTCCGAGCCGGTCAGACGTTGGCCATCGTCGGCGAATCGGGCGCTGGGAAATCGACAACAGGCCGGATGATTCTACGGTTGATCGAACCGGATGCCGGCACAATTCATTTCGACGGCGTCGATATCCGATCATTGCGAGCCCATGAGCTACGCAGGATGCGGGCTCGCATGCAGATGATCTTCCAAGATCCCTACTCGTCGTTGAACCCCAAGGTCACAGTTGGCGCGGCGGTCGCTGAACCGTTGCGGTTCCACACCGACCTCAGCCGGCGGGAACGAGCCGAGGAGGCGTTGCGGCTACTGGAGCGCGTCGGAATCCGGCCGGATCAGATCGATCGGTTCCCCTATGAGATGTCGGGCGGTCAACTCCAACGCATCGCAATCGCACGCGCGTTGGCGACCAAGCCGTATCTGGTCGTCTGTGACGAACCCACCGCGTCACTGGATGTGTCCATCCAGGCACAGGTGATAAACCTCCTGCTCGAACTCCAGGCCGAGCGTGGGATGTCCTACCTGTTCATTTCCCACAACCTGTCGCTGGTACGCACCTTCGCCGATCACATTGCCGTGATGCGCAATGGGCAGATCGTCGAGGCGAAGCCCGCCGACGAACTGTTCGACAATCCGACGCACCCTTACACCCGGCAGTTGCTGAGCGCGGTACCTGTGCCCGATCCCCATGTCCCAGGCCTGCTGGCACCTGATGGCACACATGAGGAAACCCATATGCAGGCAACTGGATCGGTGGCAGCACGAGATCGGGATCGGTGATGACCATTCGTCACCTCGAACATCGGGAGATTCGAATGCCGTTTATCGCTTCGATCGGAACATATCTGCCCTGCTGGGGTGCGGCCGATCAGCGGATGCCCGGTGACGACGAGGACGCCGTCACCCTCGCGGTGGAAGCCGGACGGGCCGCGCTCGATGGTGGTGCCGGCGTGGAACATGTGGTCCTGGTGAGTCGGGATCTGCCGCTGCTGGAGGGCGGTAATGCCGCGGTGCTGCTGGCGGGTTTGGGGTTGGATCCGGAGCTGGAGGTGATCGAGCGGCTAGGTGGTGCGCCCGCGGCACTGGACGCTTTGAGCTCGGCTCGGCCGAGGACCTTGGTCATCGGTGTGGACCTGGAGCCGGCCGGCGCAGCCGCGGCGCTGACGGCCGAGCGCGGGCTGCAAGTGCGGACCGCGGCGCGGATCGCGCGCAGTCTGCCGGTCCGCACACGCCATGCCTCTGGCGTAGTGCACGATTACGGTGATTCCCGGTTGCTGCACGAACGTGGTCTGCTGGGATCGCTGGCGGTCGCATGGTTGGATACTCCGATCGCGGTGGCCGGGGTCGAACACGAGCAAGCGGTCGATCTGTGTGTGGGTACGCCCGCGCCGCTGCCGACACTGGGAGCGAGTGCGGGTTTGTTCGCGCTGGCCGCTATCGCCGAGTCGGAGCAGACCGGCCCGCTGGTGGGTGTCGAGCAGGCCAGCCTGTCCGGTGTCACGGTGGCAGCCGGCGCGGTGGAGGTCCGCCGACGGGAGTCGGCGGCTCGGGACAAGCCCGACAGCACGTTCATCCCGGGCGCCGAGATCCCGATTTCGCTGGCCGCCTATGAGCGGGCGTTCGAGGCCAAGGTGCGTTGGGTGGCCGGAAAGCATACCGACGCAGATGAATTGGATTTCCCGCCGCGCTACCGGGTCGGCCCCGACGGTGCGCTGCACACCGGTTACACCTTGGTGCCGTTGCCGCGTACTGCCGTCGTCTACACCGGTGTAACGGTGCACGTGCCGGTGCCGGGGTTGAAGACGCCGTATTCGCTGGTCATCGTGGAGCTCGACGAGGTGGGGGTGCGCGCGCTGGTGAAGGTCACCGGCGCCGAGCCGGGCGCGGTCGATATCGGTGACCGCGGTCGCATGGTGCTGCGCCGGGTGGCCGTGCGATCAGGCGTGCCGGATTACGGCTATGCCTTCGAACCAGATCTGGAGGTGGCAGCATGAGAAACAATCGTGCGGCGCTCGTGCTGTCGAGGAGACGCGGGAACTCCCGCAGGCTAGCGACATGAGGAGAGTCGCCGTTGTCGGGGCGGGGATGACAGCCTTCGCCGAGCATTTCGCCCTGGGCATCAAAGATTTGGTGCCGATGGCGTTCGCCGAATGCGCGGCCAGCGTCGACAAAGGATTGCGCAAATCCGATATCCAAGCCGCCTGGTTCGGTGAGCTCGGCACCACCGACGGATTCCCCTCCGGCATCCTCGCCGACACCCTTGGCCTAGCGGACATTCCAGTTACCCGCGTCGAAAACGGTTGTGCAACTGGACATGACGCGGTCCGCAACGCAGTCTTCGGTATCGCTTCCGGCGCAGTCGATGTCGCGCTCGTGCTCGGCGCCGACAAGCTGCGCGAATCGGCGTCGAAGGACATGCTGTGGGAGTGGGGCGCGATGACGCGGGATATGGCGTGGGACTATCCCCTCGGCCTGGTCGCACCCGCCGGCTATGCCCTGCACGTCGCGCGGTATCTGCACGAATCGCCTGCCACCCGGGAGCATATGGCGATGGTCGCGGTGAAGAACCACCGTCACGGCGTCCGAAACCGCAAAGCGCGGTTGCGTTTCGAAATCACCATCGAGGAGGCGCTCGCGGCGCCGACCGTGGTGACCCCGTTCGGGCTCTACGACTGCGCTCCGCAGAGCGATGGCGCGGCGGCGCTGGTGCTGGCTGCTGAGGATGTCGTGGACCGCTACACCGATCGTCCGGTGTGGGTCCGCGGAGTCGGGCTCGGCTTGGATTCGGTAATGCACCAACACAAACGGGATATGACAACTTTCCCCGCGACGGTCCGCGCCGCCAAGGCCGCATTCGGTATGGCCGGGCTGACTCCGGCGGATGTGGACGTAGCCGAGGTGCACGACTTCTTCACTGGTGTCGAACTGATCAGCT
The DNA here is from genome assembly GCF_001613225.1 of Nocardia pseudovaccinii NBRC 100343. Taxonomy (GTDB): domain Bacteria; phylum Actinomycetota; class Actinomycetes; order Mycobacteriales; family Mycobacteriaceae; genus Nocardia; species Nocardia pseudovaccinii. The sequence continues at coordinate 28,588 of NZ_BDBY01000250.1, read as the reverse complement.
ACGAGGACCTCGGCTTCGCCGACCGATTCGAGGCGCACAAACTACTGGAAGCCGGTGTCACCAGCGTCGACGGCGCGCTGCCGGTAAATCCGAGCGGCGGTTTGAAGGCAAAGGGGCATCCACCGGGGGCCACCGGTGTGGCCCAGTGCGTCGAACTGTTCGAACAGTTGCGCGGCGATGCCGCCAATCAGGTCGATCGGGCGAGAATTGGCTTGGCGCACAACGTCGGCGGCCCTACTGCGGTCGCGGCGGTGACCATTCTGGCGGTGCCGCGAGCCTGAGGTGGATCACGTGGTCACGCGCTGTCGAACAACGCCGGAATAACGCGACGACGGTTCCCAACTCAGCTGCTTGGCTGCAGTGGGCGTTGAATCGCGTCAACCGATTCCTCAGCAGACCGAATGTCATGCGGTCAAGAACTCGCTCGCTGGGCCGCGTCCACAATCCAGGCCGCGATCTGTGCGCGGGAGGTGAATCCGAGTTTGCTCAGGATATGTTCGACATGTCCGTCCGCGGTGCGTTGCGAGATCACCAATTTCGCCGCGATCTGCTTGTTGGTGAGTCCTTGGGCGACGAGGTCTGCGACCTGCTGTTCGCGTTTGGTCAATTGCAGTTCCGAAGCGGCGGGCGTGGCTGCTGGTGCCTCCCCGAGTGCGTAGGCCACCGCGGCGTTCATCCCCATGGCCTGGCCGCGCCGGAATGCCGTTTCGAATCGTCGGTCACCGAGCGCGCGACGGACCGTCCGCTCACATTCGTCGTGCACCCGGGATAGCTCCGGGAAGAAAATCGAAAAACCGGAGGTAGACCGCAACAGATTTTCCACGGTACCCATCAGAACGGCTGTGCGCTCACCATCGCTATCCGCGGCGATCCAGGCCAGTCCCTCGAGATCGAGGGCCGCAAGGAGAGGGCTGCGTGTGGACCGGTTGACTCGCAGCGATTCCCGCAGCAACTGGTGCGCCTGGGACCGCTCGCCTTGCTGCCATACGACAATGCCCTTCGCCCCAAGAGCGGTCGAGCGAAACAGCGATTCACCGCACGCTTCGGTAATGGAAAGAATTTGGTCATGACACTCGATCGCCCGTGGCATGTCGCCTTGGGCTGCGTGTGCCCAACCGAGCAACACCAATGCAGAAACATGGAGGAGTCCTAGCCGGTTCGAGCTGAACACTTCTATGGCCTGCTCGAAGCGGGAGATCGCGCAACCAGATTCTCCTCGAAACAGTGCCAGGGCGCCCTCGGCTCCGACGATCAGTGCCTGGTTCAGGGGAGTCTGATCCTGTTCGGCCAGTGCGCGCCCTTCATCCAGGAAGGCAGCTGACGACTGCAGGTCCCGCTGCATCGCGGCTGCGGTACTACTGGCATTGAGTGCGCGGACCCGGTCGGGTATCGACTGCGCGGCGGGGTGGGCGAGAGCGCGGTCGAGCCAGCGTCGGCCCGCACCGTACAGTCCCCGAAAACCCCAGAACGCAACCAATGCGGTGGCGGTGCGCAGTCCGGCCTCGGCCGACTCCGTGCTGTCGTCGGACAGGCAGAACTCGAGCATCTCCCGCAGATTGGGTTGCTCGCGTTCGAGCCGGGCCAGCCAATAGGGTTGCCGGTCGCTGATCCAACCGGCCTCCGCTTCCAGCACCAGCCGCTGGCACCAGTCACGGTGTGCTCGACGGAGTTCCTCGTATTCGCCGGTCGCTTGCAGTCTGCCCCGACCGTAGTCGCGCATGGTCTCGAGCATCCGGAACCGCACGACGTCATCCAGCGTCTCCCGGTTCACGATCGACTTGTCCACCAGGGAGGACAACGCGTCCAGCAGATTCTCCCGCTCCAGGTCCGCACCGCACACAACTTCGGCTGCGTCGAGTTCGAAGCCGCCGCTGAACACCGACAATCGGGCCCACAGCCGCTGCTCGTCCGGTGTACACAGCTGGTAGCTCCAGTCGATACACCACCGCAGCGTCTGTTGCCGTTTCGGGGCGGTGCGGCTGCTGCGGGTGAGCAGCGCGTATCGGTCGGTGAGCCGCACCAGGATCTGGTCCGGCGACATGGTGCGCATCCGCGCCGCGGCCAGTTCGATCGCCAGCGGCAACCCCTCGAGCCGGAAACAGATCCCGGCCACCGAGGCCTTGTTGCCATCGGTGAGTTCGAAGCCTGGAACCACAGTCGCGGCGCGTTCGGCGAACAACGTCACCGCGTCGTATTTGGGCAGTCCCCGCAGCATCGGTTCACTGTCGCTGCCTGGAACGGTCAGCGGCAGCACCCGCAGCACCGTTTCCCCGGCGATATCGAGCGGCTCGCGGCTCGTGACCAGAATCCGCAGGCCAGGACACGCCTGCAACAATGTTCCGACCAGCTCCGCCAATGCCTCCACAATCTGCTCGCCATTGTCCACGACGAGCAACGTTTCCCGAGAACGCAGGAACTCGACCAGCACGTGCCGCATCGGCCGGGCCGAATCGTCGCGCAGGCCCAGAGCGGCCGCCACGACGTCGATCAGCAATGCCGGATCACGCACGTCGGCCAGCTCGACCACCCATACCCCATCGGCGAAATCACGCCGAGCATTCGACGCCGCCCGCAACGCCAGCCGGGTCTTGCCGACACCACCGATCCCGGTCAACGTCACCAGCCGGTTGGTGGACAACAGATTCTTCACCTCCGCCGTCTCGGTGCGGCGGTCGATGAAACTGGTCAACTCGAGCGGCAGATCGCCGGTGCTGCCGTGACATCCTGTCATCTGCGGCGCAGCCCATATCTGCGGCGGCGTGTGCTCCCGAAGGCCCCGGGCCGCGCCCGCTGTCCCATACACGGCCATCTCACCGACCTGGTATCCGTGGTCCCGTTGTACCTGCCCTATCGCCTCGCCAACCTCCGCCGCCGACGGCCGTTGCCGCAGATCCCGGTTCATCGCCGATTCCACCACCGCCGCCACATCGCCGGGTATACCGCCTTCCCGCAAATCCGGCACCGGCTGACTGGTGATCCGCACAAACTGCGCCACCACCTGCTCACCACTGCGACGCTCGAACGCCGCATGCCCGGTCAGCGCGCAGAACAAGGTCGCGCCCAGCCCATAGACATCCGCGGCCGGTGTCGCGGCCTCGCCACCGAGCACCTCCGGTGCGGTGAACGCCGGGGACGCGGTCAGGATGCCTGTGGCCGTCTCGAACCCAACCGACGTGCGCGCGATACCGAAATCGGTCAACGCCGGCTCACCGTAGTCGGTCAGCAGAATGTTCCCCGGCTTCACATCCCGATGCACGATCCCCAACCGGTGCGCGCTCTCCAGCGCACCAGCCATCTTCACCCCGATCCACAGCACGCTCTCCACCGGCAGCGGGCCCTGCCGACGAACCCAAGCGTCCAGTGAATCCAACGGGTGATACGGCATCACCAGATAGGGATGGCCGCCCGCGGTGACACCCACTTGCAGCACCGTCACGATGTTCGGATGTCCGGTCAGCCGGCCCATCGCTTGCTGCTCGCGAAAGAACCGCGCCTGGTTGTCGGCGTCCAACTCCGCGGTAAGCACCTTCACCGCCACCGTGCGGTCCAGCTCGACCTGCGTGCAGCGATACACCACACCGAAACCACCACGTCCGACCTCTTCGGCATCCTCGAATCCAGACGCGCTCAACTCCACCGCAACGGGCATACTCACGTCACGTTGGGTCCGCAGCCGATCATCCTCGACCATCAGCGGCGGGCAATCCACTCCGTATATGCACGAAACCCGGGCGCCATGCCGCACCTTCCGACAATGCCCAGCGTATCGCCAGCGAAGGTGAACGGTGCCCGTTCGCTTCGCGATTTCCTGGTGCCTGCATCAGGCGCTATCGATCGGAAACGCGGGATCCACCGGCCAGGCCTGCGCCCTCGACTTCCTACAATGACGCGTCAGCTCAGCGCCCGCCGATGTAGTAGGCAAGCTGGCCTCTTCCAGCTATCAGTCGCGGGAGCACGAGACTCGTTGCAGCACAATGAATACCGCCGAACCACGAATACAAACAACCCATTTGGCTGCTACCTGATGGCGATCTAGATTTACGACGCCTCTAACACGAATCTGCGTCATTGGTGACAGAGATTCGCAATCAAGTCCCGTCTCGCACATTACTCGAGCACGTATTTGCGTCAAATCTGACGTAAATACGTGCTCGACTGTCAACCACCCACCCTTACCCTCCGACTCGCTCGCAGCCGCCCCGGCCGTGGCGCACACGCGCTGAAAGCGCCACTCGCCGCACACATTCCCGTCACCGGTGACACACCTGCGTGCGCGAGTGGAAGTTCGCTCGCCCCTCGAACACACGGCAATGGCACAGCTGAGACGATCGTGTGCATGAGCGATCCTTCCAAGACTGATAGCAATCGATAGCATCGGTTGCTATCGTGGAGCCATGACGAGAACGATCACACAGGCCGAGCTACGCAACGGCAGCGCTGGCGTGATGGATGCACTCGAAGCCGGCGAGGACTTCGTCATCACCCGCAACGGTCGCGCCGTCGGCGAACTGCGGCCCATCGCGCCACGACAGGACATGGCGGTCGCCGACCTCAAGGCACGGCTTGCCCGCTTCGCCGATATCAGCAGCGGCACGGCCGAGCGAGCTGAAATCGACGCGGCATTCGGGGAGGACCGCCTCGATGACTGAACCGGAATCGGATAAACGAGTTCCAGTGGGACTGCTGGACACCTGTGTGCTCATCGACATCAGCGTCATCGACGAGGCCGAACTGCCGGTTCGAGCGAGGATCAGCACAATCACACTCGCCGAACTGGGTTTGGGCATCGCGGTCGCCGCCACACCGGAAGCGCTGGCGGTGCGCACCGAGCGACTGCTCGAGGTCGAGCATGGTTTCGATGCGCTGCCTTTCGCTTCCGCGGCGGCCCGGCGGTTTACCTCCATGGCAAAATTGGTGGTCGCATCGGGGCGAAACCCCAAACCACGCAAGATGGACCTGATGATCGCGGCCGTGGCATCGGTGCATGATCTACCGCTGTTCACCCGCAACGCGGACGACTTCAAAGGCCTGGATCCGTTCTTGACCGTGATATCGGTCTGACAACTCGGGCACACCGCACCACACAACGCCGTCTCCGACGTGGACGCGCGATCGTCGCATCCCTGCTGGTTCTGGTCGTCGCGTTGAGCACCATTGCGGTCATCGGCAAAGCAGCGTGGCCAACCATCAACGCGACGTCACGGCCACCCGCGAACTGGTCAGCCCATCGCGAACTCGGACCCTCTCCCTGGAGGCGCCGTTCCGTTGGGGTGTGCACTGCACCGGGCAGCATACGACACACGACTTCGCCCATGCAGCAACGCATTCGCGCCGACAACGGACCCGAAACTGAGCCGATCGACAGGACCACCCGAAGACGCCGGATCCGCTTCTCGAACCGGACGAGACGAATACGCGCGCCGCATCACCGGCCGGCGGCATGCCGGTGGCGTTACGCCGACCCGCGGCGCGATCACGCCCCCGGTGGTACGCAAACTACCTCGATCTGGTCCTGGAACGGGACGTGATCGAGATCAGCCGACTCCGCCAGCGCGAAATGCTCCCCCGACCAAGCCCACGGTGATGGATGCTGTGCGCCGGGCCGCGTACAACTTGATCTTCGGCTCCCCGGCTGCCGGTTACTTTTCCGCAACTCGAAGGCTGAGCCGCTCGAGCGGCGGGGTCGGTGCCAGATCGGTCAGTAGATCGTCGAGCACTGCCTCCTCCTCAACCTGTTTGCCGAGTTCTCGCATCGCATGTCGCAGATCCGGATCCCAGGTCGCGGTAACCGGTTTGCCAGTCAGTCCGGGGGTGTCGGTCACGGCCGCACGGTACTGCTGGTGATCGAATCGCCATGGGGCCCAGTCGAATCGGCCGCGCAGGAAGTTGGCGATGGCGATGCCGTACCAGTCGAAGTCACCGTGGTAGCGCAAGCGGGCACTGTTGCCGCGATCCCTCTCAGACCCCGCGGGACACGTGGTCATTGAACAGTTTCGATGCCCCGGCGGTTTCGTATGTCGATAAACCGAGCGGTTCACGGTTGGCCGGTGGATTCACGGTTCTGGTCGATGGTGGCGGCCCAGGTGGCGAGGAGTTTGAGGGCGTCGGCGGTGGGTGTGTTCGGGGATGCGGTGTAGACGAGCATGGTGAGGCCAGGGTGGGCGGGGAATTCCATGGCCTCGAATTCCAGGTCGAGGCGGCCGACGACGGGGTGGTGGAGTTTCTTGTGTCCGGTGCGGTGGAAGCGCACGTTGTGGGCGGCCCAGCAGGTGCGGAATTCGTCACTGCGCGTGGACAGTTCACCGATCAGCTCGACGAGTTAGCGGTCGTTCGGGTTGCGGCCGGCCTCGGAGCGCAGCATGGCGGCGACATCGTCGGCGGCGCGTTCCCAGTCGAGGAAGAAGTCACGCGAAGCGGGGTCGAGATAGACGAAGCGGGCGGTGTTGGCAGGGCGGCGAGGGTCTGCGAGCAGCGGGGCGTAGAGGGCGCGGGCCAGTGCGTTGGTGGCCAGGTGGTCGTGGCGGGCGTTGCGGATCCAGGCGGGTGCGTCGGTGATCGCGTCGAGCATGTGCTGGATGGCCGCGGTGACGCCGGTACTCGTCTTCGAGCGGCGTTGCCGCACGGGGCGTGGGGACGGCGGCGCGGGCGAGGTCGAACAGATGGGCGCGCTCGGCATCGTCGAGTTGGAGTGCGCGGGCAAGGTTGTCCAGAACGCTGTCGGAGGCGCCTGCGAGGTTCCAGACTGAGATGCGCCAGACCCACCGTGAGGCCCGTCTCCCGCAGCATCACTACGGCGATATTGAGCAGGTGTTCTTTCAGTTCGGCTGCTGACAGTGCCGGGTGCGCTTCCGGCGCGCACCGGTCGCCCATGTGAGCCCGTCGTAAAGTTAGGCCAGGTTCATCGTTAGACACGTTCCTCCTTTGAGTTATGCATAGGAGTCCCCGGCCTTGTTCTACGGCCTGCAGACTGGGATGCCGTCATAGATTCCCATGGCGAGAGCGGTCGGCACGGGGCAGGGATCCGTTCCCAGGCGCAGTGGGAATAGCAGCGAACGGGCCTTGGTCCACCGAAGATCGTCATGAAGCCGCGAAGGCGGCATCCGCGTCGGGAGTTATTCCTATGGCGGCGAGGAGCGGGCCGATTCCTCACCGAACGCTGGGTCTGGCTCTGTCATGCCGTCGACCACGGCGAGGAATCCGACGGCGGCTATATGCCACTCGGCGGCTTCTTCTGTGAGACCGGGCATCATGACCGGCGTACTCACGATGACGGGATTGGTAGACTGGCGGCTGATATAGCCTTCGATGACCGATGAGCCAGTCAATGCGAGGGTCGTCCCGCTGTAGCCCCGCTTAAAGCGCAGACCCAGCTGCGGAATCAGATCCTCGTAATACTTTGCCAGTCGGCCTTTGAACTGTTGTTCAATGCCGCGCAGGACCACCAATATCCGCTCCTGATCGGCACCAACCAGGCTCGGCAGCGTCGCGACTAGCGCGGTGAAGGTGCGATAGGAAAGGGCGGTACTGAGCGCGGCGACGTTACGCGCGACTGCTTGACGTACAGCCTCGCGCAGCACAGCCCGCCTGCCTTCCCGTGTCGCCAGCAGATCCTGGTGTTTCTCGATCACAGCCTCAGCCACCTGGAGCGTCTCCTCGTCAAAAGCACTGTCCTTGGCTGCGGGTTCGATCATCTTTTCCATCAGATCGAGATAGAAGGCTTCTTTGGTCTCCCACTCGCGGTATACGGAACTACGCGGCACGTCAGCAGCACGGATTAGTTCCTCCATATTCAAGTGCGCCAAACTGACGGTCAGCCCCGTCTCCTGAAGCATCTCCACGGCGGTATCGAGGAGGCGTTTACGCAGGTCATCCGACGACAGGCGTCGTCTTTTGCTGGTCCCTTTCGCCCACGAGCGATGTTCCTCCAGATGAGGTCTGGCATGAGACACTGCAGTTCCTTTGCTTGAGACCGACCGTCCAAAGCTTCATATCTCAAACCTGGAACCTTTGGTCTTTAGGTAAGGCTCTCATGCTCTTGAAAGGCGATCAAGCCGGGAAGTCGAGCACAGGGTGATGGCCCTGGGGCTGCCAGCCTCAATCCTCGTGCTCCTGGTGTGATCCGTTACGCCAAGTGAGATGCCGACTGTGCAAAATCGCTGGTCATAGGAGCACTCCGGCTCTCGCCAGTCGGGTTGTGTTCATTGATGCTGCGGACGAGTAACAGATGCCATGGTTATCGTGCATATCCAGATCACCCTGCATCTTGACGTGGAAATATCGAGTCAGTTACAAGATTAGAATCAGCAAAATGGGAGCGACAGCTAAGGAGTCTGCAGTTGACGCGAGTATGAACAGGGATGTATCACGTAGTGATCTGAAGGGCAGCCTCGGTATGTTCCTGATCAGCTCGATCCGCCCTGAAAATGTATCCTCGATCGCGATACGTTCGTGCTCCGGGAGGCTTGGATCAATCGCGAGGATCTGACTATCAAGTCGTGCGATCTCGCGTGTCTTGTAAGCGGCAATTTTGGGCCCAATGAAGAAGAAGGGAAATAGTAGGAAGATCGGTAGTGTGAGAAGCCACTGAAACGCGGCAACCGATAGGGGTCCAATGAATGCTCCAGGAGGAAGGGTGAGGCCGACGGTAATTAATCCGACTCCGTGGATGACAATCTCGGTGTAGGTAGCTGCAAGAAGTGTCCGCATTGGCCGCCAGCCGAAGTAGCCATCTACGTTGGAGGCATCGGCACCAAATTGTATTGAATGTCGCAGGGACCAAAAGGTCCATATTACTCGCAGGCCGACCAAGTTCTGCTGGCTGATGAGATAGAGTCCCCAAGTCCCCATCAGTATGTAAAAGATCGGGCCGATCCAGTTTGTATCGGGTGACGCCCACCATGACGTATATGCACTCTTCGCCCATGCCTCTGATGGGTTCCCGCTCTGGAAGAGATGGAATACGCCGAAACGTGATTCGGTTGTCATTACGGCGAACATTGCAATGGCGATGGTCAACATGATCCACGGGCCGAGACGACCGATCCGCTCGAAGTCACGATTTGCCTTAGAGACTTCGAAAATTAGGACATCTCTGTCTCCTGGCTGCGGAAGGATGATAGTTCCACGTCCGAGCATGTGTGTAATTAGTTCTGCGTACCCGGACCACTGCCTGCGAATCAATATTGGAGTGACGGCCAGGATGAGAGCCGCCAGGACCGAATAGATGTCGCGGGTTATTGGGAACTCGGCACTGTCGTCTAGATAGCACATTCCTGATTCGGCAGGTTCGAGTCCAACTATATGACGAAGATCTGCGCAGATGCGGCCGACGGATTCAACGCCATGGAATTGCAAGATGAAAACAGTGAGCATTCCGATGGCTACTATGGCGAGCGGAACTGTCGCAAACAGCGGCGGGCGACTCGATCTTGACACTGGATACAAAAAAGAGACTTCCCCCGGGTACGGGTTAAAATCTGGGATCGGAGTTGTCATCGTTATCAGCGGTGCGGTGTCATTGCTTACCGATCCAATCCCTGATCAAGAGAGACAGCTCTCTTGGGTGGTCTTCCGGAATCCAATGCGTTCCCCTCTCTAGCGTCTCAAATCGAAATGTGTCCGTCACGTGCTGTCGTGTCAGCCGCGCGGCTCGCTCGCTAATCGCAGAATCGTCGCTTCCCCACACGTAGAGCGTTCGAACATTGATTGATGCGACAAGTCTCCGGTCGAATATTTCATACGGTATAGCGCGGTACCAATTGACAGCCCCCCGCAGGCCGCCTTTGTCTGTTAGATACCGACTAATATACCTGTCGGCAAAGGATGACGTTAGCCCCATACGTTCGAGCCATCGGCGCCCGACCGAGCCATTCTTGGCCAGGATCAACGACTCCGGAACGAGTGGGATCAGAAAAAATATAACATACCAGGAGAGCAATGGTTGCCGACTTGAAACCAACGACTTTACATACGCGGCGGGATGTGGCATCGAAATAATAGTGAGCGAATGCAGCCGATCTGAGCACGTCCCTGCCATAGCCCAACCGACGCTCCCCCCCCAGTCGTGCCCGACGAGGTGCACCTTGGATGCCTGCGCAGCGTCACATAGAGCCAGGATATCGCCAACCAACTCACTCAACCGGTAGTCCTTTACGGGGGTTGGCCTAGCCTTTGGTGCGTAGCCGCGCTGGGTCGGCACAAGTACCCGGTAACCATCGTTTGCGAGAATGCGAGACACCGTATCCCAGGTTTCCGAGCCCCCTGGAAATCCGTGTAGTAATATCACCACCTCCCCGCCGGTTGGCCCTCTTTCGGTGACATCGAATATCAAACCGTCGCGAACAAAAGTCTCCATTGTTCAAGTATACAATTTTAGGCTGAAAACTGCTTTCGTAAGCTAGATGGGAATCGACGACTGCTTCTGGAGCGTAGTTTCGCAGCGCATGAGAAAAGGTTTCATCAACTCGATACCAGACAGGCCAGGTAAGGACCCGCAGAGTTCGTCAAGACGCGTATATCTCTCGATGAGATCGGTACCCATCAAAAGAGGAGAGAATGTTTGGACCCACCGCTCGCATCCGAGCAAGTCGACGCCCGGGGCGCGCCAGTTCTTTTCCATGACAAGTCTCACAAATCGCTGACATCTAGGATCGTCCTTGAGCACCGCCTCGGCTCCAGCACGATAAAATCGCATGTGACGGCCTTCTTGGCGAGCGATCTGCCCGAGGATATCTTTGACAAATGATTCATCAACTAATTTTGATGCTGCGTTGTACGATGACAATGCGACATATTCCTGCACGCTCCCCATGGTGAGATAGGCGGCCAGCATTCCCTTTGGATAGGTTCGGCCAAGCAGGTTAAGTAGCGGTAGTGATGTAACGCGTTGTCGGGCGAGATAGCTTTCACTGTGCCCTCGGAGCAGCTGTCCACTGCCATAGTATTCACCTATCGCAGAAAGCGCCCGCACATGCTCGGACTCCTCAGCAAGCCATATCGCATTGAATTCCTTGATGGCGTTCAGCCGGCTGACGCCGCTGTGTCGTATTTTGACTTGCATATAGAATGAAACGTCTTCGATACCGGCTAGAGATGAAAACATTTGCGCCAACGGCGCATTGTCGATCCCCTCAATATCTTCGAACTGACTATTCCAGCTGACCGGACCCCAGCCCCGCAGGAATGTGCCAAGATTCTCATTGAGAACATCTTCGTAACTGTGTTGCACTAGGAGTCTCCCCATCGAGCTATTCGCGATATTTTGGTGTGTTCATCAACCATCATCAGATCGGGCTATCGGTCAAACCGAGAGCAAAGCTAATTCCGTAGCAGGCCCCTTTGTGTCACTGCGGTGGTAGTGAAGGTGGCGGCGTACTCGTCGACGTAGTGACGGTTGGCGAGAGCGGCGAGGTCCCGCATGAGCTCGTTAGTGGCAACCCGAACAGCATGCTGCTCGTCGGTGTGCGAATAGTGGCGTGGGGCGCCGAAGATGATGTGTACCTTACCGAATCGCCAAGCACGACCCCGTGGATCAACCGTGTCTGTTCCAGACAGGGCAACCGGGATTACCGGCGCGCCAGTCTTCACAGCGACCCGCAACGTACCGGTGCGACCGCGGTAGATTCGGCCGTCAGGAGATCGAGTGCCTTCCGGGTAGATCGCCCAGATGCCTCCCGATTCGAGAATCCTTGTGGCTGCTCTTAGTGCATCCTGGGCGGCAGTGCCACCACAACGGTCTACCGGCACCTGTCCGCAGCTCGTGTAGAACCACCGGTTGAACCGTCCCCGAAGGCCGGTGCCGGTAAAGTACTCTCGCTTCGCCAGGAAAGTAACGCGGCGACGTAACACCACTGCCAGGTACAGCGAGTCGATTGCCGCTAGATGGTTAGCCGCGATTATCACTGGGCCATCCTTCGGAACATGTTGCAAGCCTTCAATTTTCGGACGGCCGAGCAGCCACAGCGGACCGAGCAAGCTATAACGGATCAGCCAGTACCACACGTGAAAGTTCCTCCCCGTGGTGAGAGCGTTGACAAATGTCTATCGCGCATCAGGTCGTGCGGCCAGCGATCGCAGTAAGTCACCTGGCGTCAAACCGTCGGAGTAAGTAAGTGGATGGAATGGGTCCGGCATCGCCGATCGGTTCCCATCGGGATCCGCCTGCTCCCGCTATCGGCTAGCCGATCGTTTCGCGCGTCATCTGTCTGGCGTCGAGATTACGGCCTCCGGATTTGGAGCACAAGACTCGATACTTGCAGTCTCAAACTTGATGAACAGTGTCGCGGACCGACCTACAGCTGTCTACGCGCTACTCATCCCGCGACACTCCAAATCCCCCAGGTCGCAAGCCCATCCGACGACCACCACGCCTCGACAGCTGTTCGTCGCTCATCGTCGGGTAGCAGCGATGTCCTACGGATCCCGCCTCGCCATCTTTCCCACCGCATGCCCGCCCGGCCTCACCACCAACATCCCGCGGAACGCCAGCACAGCCATAAAGATCAACCACCCCACCTATGGGATGGCGGTCAGCAACGGCGGCACCGCACCTTAGCCTCGCCCAGTTCGGCGGCCGGCTGGGGCTTTTCGCCGCAGCAGGTGTTGCACCAGCGATCGGACGCTGGCGGTCACCGCAGCCCGTCCGGTTTGGACGGATCGACACTCGGTGGCATCGGAATCCCGCTGTAACGCAAGCTCGCCCAGCCCAGGGCTGGTCAGCGCGGCGAAAGACGGCGAACCCATCACCGCCCAAGGACCACATCCAACTACTCACAAACGAGCCCCACCCAATCACCCTCTAACCACCACGGTGCCGGTCGCCAACAAAAAGCGACCGGCACCACCCACAGCAGCTCCCACCAACAATTTCACCTACGCCACAACACATTTGAAGCAGACAGCCGAACCAACCGACGGAACCCCACACCAGCCTCCACCGCTCAGCTACTAACACCGAAGTAACGAAAACTATTGCAGATCAATAGAATACAGAATCTCAGAGCACGATCACTGAGCCTGTGCTACGCTGCAGCGACGCACAATAGAAGTACTCGTGCACACACTGCACCAATATTGTTGCGGCTCCGTGATCGATTCCCCTCTCGCGCACCTCTCTAGCACGCATTTGTGTCAATGCCTGACACGAATCCGTGTTCGAACCCCTCTTACACGGCGTTCTCACCGGCGATGCTGCTCGGTGCTGGCCGGATGCGCGGACCGGCGGGATCACCGACCACGTTTGCCTCCAGTGCCTCTGACGACGCCGACGCACAGGAACAGCGCAGGGCTCGCTCGTCACCCCGACCAGCCCGGAAGTTGCGCCATAGTCCCCCGATATCGGCTTCGTATCCCGTTTGACCTGTGGGTCTTGCTCAGCGAGATTGGCCACGTATGCGATGGCCGTCACACTGCAGGCTCGATTCGGCAGCCCGCAGCCGCGGGTTCCGGATAGTTCGAAAAGGATGGAGCCGCGACCATGGTTCGAATCGGCGTATTGGCACCTTATGTCGACGGTCTCATCACCTCTGGTGGATTTCTCCGCGACTTCGCGGGGACGCTGGAGGACTGCGGCGTCGAATCGTTGTGGACCGTCGAGCATGTGGCGGTAGCCGAAAGCTACGAACCGCTGTATCCATATTCGGACGACGGACGAATGCCCGGTCCGGAAACCGGAGTCGTCCCGATGACCGATCCGCTCGAGACCATCGCCTTCGCCGCGGGTTGCACGACCACGCTGCGGTTCGGCACCGCAATGGTCGTCGCGCCCCTGCACAGCCCGGTGGTGCTGGCGAAACGCGCCGCGACCATCGACCTGCACTCCGACGGCCGACTGTTGCTCGGATTGGGCATCGGATGGCAGAAAGAGGAATACGCCGCCGTCGGCGTGCCCTATCGCGCGCGGGGCGCTCGCCTGGACGACTGCATCGGCGCGATGCGGACCCTGTGGGCCGATGCTCCGGCGAGTTTCCACGGTACCCACGTGTCCTTCGACGGACTGCACTGTGTGCCGCAACCGGCTGGCGGCGCGATTCCAATCGTGTTGGGCGGCAATAGCGAACCTGCCGTGCAGCGAGCAGCTCGACTCGCCGACGGTTGGTTCCCCTACACCATCGGTCCCGAGGACTTCGCGCTGCGAGCCGACCTGATCCGCGAGACCGCCGACGCCGTCGGAAGGGCCTCGGATGCAGTCGAATTCACCGCTTGGCCGGGCTCGTGTGACATGACACGCGAGTTCGACCCGGACTTCATCCGGCCGTATGTGACAGCGGGCGCTTCCCGACTGGTGATCAATCCGCCGTTGCTCGGCCCGGAATCGCTACTCGGCCCTCGCGGCCTGGACGGCCTGCGCGACTACCTCGCCCGGTATCAAGACACGCTGGAGAAACTGTGAAACCCCTGATCGACGTCGTCAACGTACTCGATGTAATAGCCCTCCCGGCAGACCACGTCGATTCGTGGCTGCAACGCTGGCATGCCGACTACCTACCTCACGCGCAGGACCAGCGTGGCATGCGCGTCGTGCGCGTATGGCGGTCCTACCCATCACCCGACACCGTCTCGATCCACATTCTGTGGGAGCTCGACGGCGGCTACGCCTTCTACGGTATGCGCAGCGGGGCCGGTGCTGATCCGGGGGTGGACCGATTCTGGGTCGAGACCGACGCCATAGCCATCACCCGCGACCGCCGCACGCTTCAACCACTGGAGGCGAACTGATGACCCGCTGGTTAATTCGTACACCGGTCGATAACGGGGTCGTGTTACCCGAAGCGGGAACATCCTCGGTGCGTGTCTGTTCGGCTGGGCCGGATCTGCCCGGCAGCGTCGGCGGACTGGGCATGACGTGGGACCTGACCGCAGATGTCGAGCCGTGGCAAGCACTGCCCGGCCTGCCTACATCAGCCGATATCGTGGCGCTGACACCGGTTGCGTCGCAGCGGGTCGCGCTATCGGGGCCGCGAGTCAAACGGACCCTGCTACTGCGGGTCCGACCCGGCACACCCAAGCACACCGTCACCAGGTTCGAAGCGGACCTCACAGCGATGCCCCGACACATCCGCACCATTCACTCGTGGGCACTGAGCAGAACCGACGCCGCCGCGGGCTGGACGCACGCGTGGGAGCAAGAGTTCGCCGACACCGACGGTCTCAACGGTGAATACCTGCTGCACCCCTATCACTGGACCTGCGTCGATCGCTGGTTCGACCCGGAGATTCCCGACGCCATCGTCGAGCCCGCCATCGCCCACATTTTCCGTTGGGCCGACAACCCCATCCTCGGGTAGAGCAAGGCTCCGCCTCGGACGCGGCATCCCAGCGACAGCCTCGCCGAGGGACTGGGCGAGATCGTGCGCGTGGGTGCGGCGGCGCCAGCTCGCGGATGATGGACAACTGGGTCGGCCCGCCGCAGACCAGCGCGGGCCGATCCAGCGCCGAAGATCCGGCTAGTCGCGGAAACGACGCCGAGCGAACTGTGCTACTCGATTCTCATCTCTTCGTAGGCGACGGTGACGCTCTCACACTCCGGCTCTGCGTGCTCAGCGTCGAGCGAAGGCTCCGTCCAACTGGTCGGCAGGGCGCGCAGCAAGCGAATTCGCCGACCAGGCTTCTTATCAGAGTCCATCACGGTGATGGTGATGTCCTCTCTGGCGGAATCCATGCCGCCGTCGGCCAATGTTCGCTCGATCCAATCGGTGAACGCTTTGCTCCGATCAAGCCCCCGGGTGATCCGCACCTCCCCCAGCGTGCCCTCCGACGGCGTGCTGATACCCCGCACGTCCTGCACCGTTTCCACCCTGAAATCGCCCAGATCGATGGCGAAGCTACGGCTGTCGGCCTTGTCCTGGATTTGCATGTCGACCTCCTGGATTCGTAACCGGTTGGGTTCTCTCTCATGAGGCAATGCCAATCGAGAATACGGTGTGGCTCGGGCAACCGGAGTGCGAATTCGCCGAGGCACACCATGGCCCTTGCCGTCCTGGGGATCCGACCGTGGTGAGCGGCTGTTTCCGGGACCGGCCTGTGGGTAGGTCGACATGCAGAGGTCGAGTAAAGAGCGGCGGTTGGCGATGAAACCGGTCCAAGTCGAAACAGTCACCCTGGTGCACACGAACATCGCCGCGCTGCGAACGGATTCGAGTCCCGCCCGCACGAGGGGGATGGCCCGGGTGCGGGGCCCATGTGTACGTGGGCGTCGATGCCATGAATGAAGACACCGACCCAGAACCCGAGGAGCGCCGAACCCCGGACGGGACGGAGCAAGGCCACCGGGACTTGGTCGCGCAACCGCACACCCCCGGCGAGGGCGGACCGATCCTTACCGCGGAAGCGGCGGCGGCGCGGGCCAGCACGGCGCAGAATCCGCTGGGCAAGCCGGGGCGACGATTCGATCCGCGATCGCCGTTCATGGTCGGCATGACAGGCGCGGCCGGAGTGGCGGTGACCTACGGCGCGATCCAAGCACTGATGGCCGTAAGTCAAGTGCTGGTCTTGATCACCATTGCGTTGTTCCTGGCAATAGGGTTGGAACCTGTCGTGTCGTGGTTGGTTCGGCCGTGGTTTCCACGATGGGCCGCCGTGACCGCGGTGTTTCTGGTCGCGATCGGCTTGCTGGCCGGGTTCCTCGCCGCCGCGATACCTCCGCTGGTCACCCAAGGTAACGCGCTGGTCCACAACGCTCCGGACTACGTCGACCATCTTGCGCACCGATATCCACTCATCGACACGCTCAACACACGCTTGCATCTGCAGGACCGACTCCAGCAGTGGCTCGGGTCCGATCCCTCGAAGCTGGCCGGTGGTGTCCTGGGCGCGGGCCGCCTCGTATTCAGCATCGTCAGCGGCACGGTGATCGTCGCGGTGCTCACCGGCTACTTCATGGCCAATTTCGCACAGGTTCGAACTTCGATCTACCGGCTGTTTCCGCACTCGCGCCGAGCTCGAGCGATCCTGATCGGCGACGAGATCTTCGTGAAGGTCGGCGGCTACATCCTGGGCAATCTGGTCATTTCGGGGATAACCGCGGTGTTGACATTCATCTGGCTGCTGATCTTCGACGTGCCCTATCCGCTATTGCTGGCCGTCCTGGTCGCCGTCTTGGACTTGATCCCGGTAGTGGGTTCCACGCTGGCCGGAATCATCGTGGCCCTTGTCGCACTCACCGTGTCCCTGCCCGTCACGGTGGCCACCATCGTCTTCTTCATCATCCTGCGGTTGTTCGAGGACTACGTACTTGTGCCCAGAATCATCGGCAGAACGGTGCGGGTGCCTGCGGTCGTGACGGTGGTGTCGGTGCTGCTCGGTGGAGCCTTGCTCGGGATCGTCGGTGCCCTGCTCGCCATCCCGGTCGCTGCCGCGGTGCTGCTGATCATCAGTGAAACGGTGTTGCCGTCTCTGGACGAGCGCTAGCTACCCGCGCTCGGCTGGATGCCGGGGGCGGCGGACCGATTTCCTGGATCAGATCAGGGGTTTTGGGACGGCGCTCCGGGATCGGCCCCCTGCTGCTTCGCACCTGGTTTCGAGTCCGGATCGACCTTATCCGCGCGCTCCCACTCCTTGTCCAACTCGGTTCGCGAATCCGCAGCCGCACTGCGATGCACATGCGCCTGCTGGGCGAGCTGCTCGGCCTGCGCCGCCTTGACCTGGCCTTCTGCCTTTGCCGCCCGGCTTCTGGCGGCAGTCTCCTGCGCCCGCGCTTCGCGCTGACCGACCTCGAATTCCCGTTCGGCCGCGCGGTCACGGATGCCCTGGGCTTCGACCCGCTGCTGTTCGCGCCGTCTGCGCATCAACACCCATGCGCCGACCACAAGCAAAACGACAACAACAACGATCACGATCACGATCACAACGGTGGTGCTCATCTTCCGACTCCTCGCACTCACCCCCCTTTCTTTCCTAACGCCACTCGACTACCCCGGAACTGCGTAAATATGTGATCGGACACCTGAGACCGCTCCGCCGCGTAGGTATCGCCCTGCGGGGAAGGTCTCTGGGCCGACACAGGCCACTCTGATGCTGCTCGAACAACGCATGGTCGAACGCCGCGACCGTCCGGACTGAACAAGACAGCAGCGCCGCTCGCAGCACGCGTTTGGTGTCACCGATGACAGCATGAGGTGTTCGAGTCGCTCCTCTGATAGGACGACTGTGTCGCGGCCGACCCGACATCGACAATGGTCGGATCGGCGCAGGCCGGTCTGCGCCGAGGATCTATTGGGGATCTGTCCCATAGATCGAGCGGTACTCCTTGGCGAAGGCGCGGCGACCGAGCAGGCGCCAGGCGAATCTGGCGGCGAACGGCATGTCGGCGAGGAACTTTCGGCGTTCGGCGTGCGGTACCCCTTGCAGGATAAAGCCGAGGAAGACCAACTGCCGGTCCTTGGGCACGGCGGCGCGTCCCCGTTCGCCGAGCGCCGCCCATTCGCGAGCGGACATGACGCGCCCGGCGAGCGGCAGGACGAGTGCCTCCTCCTCGGCCATATGCTCGTCGAGGGCGGCGGCGAGCGACGACAGCGTGGCCACGAGATGCCCGCGCGCCTCCGGAAGCGCCGATGCGGCGAATTCCTCGGCCTGGCGGTCCGCGCGGGCGATCAGTTCGGCGATCCGCTCATGCTGTTCCTCCATCCGCAGAATCAGTGCGCCATCGGTCTTCGCCCGCCCGAGCAGCAGTGGCCACATCAGCTCGTCCTCGCCGGCGTGGTGGTGGTGCAGGCCGGTATCGAGTTCGGTGAGGAACTCGACGATGCGGCCCGCGCGAGCGGTATCGCCGTCGGCGACATCGCCGACGAGGCCGGGCAGCGCGTTGAAATGGCGGCGAAAGGCGTTGTGGACAAGCACCATGTCAGCCGTATCGGGGTGTTCGGTGGTCTGGGTCGCGGTGTTCATGGTTCTCACTGTGTGTCGATCCGCTTGTAGCGCACTTGCAATAGACTTGGCCGGTCATGGTGCGGATTCAGGTGCTCGGTTCGCTGGCCGCGCAAACGGAGCGCGGCAGCGTCGATCTCGGTGGCCCACGCCAGCGCGGTGTGCTCGCCCTTCTGGTCGTGGCCCGCGGCGCGGTCGTACCGATCGACCGGCTGATCGACGATCTCTGGCGCGGTGAGCCGCCGCCGCGTGCCCTCGCCGCGTTGCAGGTCTACATTTCGCACTTGCGCAAGCTCCTCGAGCCGGGTCGGCTGCCCCGCTCGGCGGCCACCGTGCTGGTGAGCCAAGCACCGGGATACGCGTTACGGCTCGCGCCCGAGGCGGTGGACGCCTGGCAGTTCGAGGCCGAACTACGCAGCGCGCCAACGGATTCCGCAGAACGACGACGGATTCTCGAACAGGCGCTCAGCCGATGGCACGGCCCGGCATTCGCCGAGTTCAGCGACGAATCGTGGGCACAACCCGAAGCGAACCGACTCGAGGAACTACGCCTGGCCGCGCGCGAGCGACTGGCCGCGACACTGGTCGAACTCGGTGACCCGACCGCCGCTGCCGCGGAAGCGGATGCATTGACGAGTACGCATCCGCTGCGCGAGGAGGCGTGGCGTATTTCGGCGCTGGCGCGGTTCCATGCCGGGCGACAAGCGGACGCGCTCGCCGCGCTACGTGCCGCCCGCGACGTACTCGCGGACCAACTCGGCATCGACCCCGGCCCTGCCCTGGTCCAACTCGAGGCCGATCTGCTGGCGCAACGCATCCCCGTCGATCTACCCGCACCGGTTTCATTTCCGTCGCCGACAGCCGAGCCCTCTGCGGCGCATTCCGAATTCGTCGGCCGGACAAGGGAACTGGATGAGCTGCGGCGGGCGGCACGAGCGGGCGACGCTCCTCGTGTCGCGGCCGTGATCGGGGAAGCAGGCAGCGGCAAATCCCGCTTGCTGCAGCGGTTTCGGGCCGAGCTGGCGGCCGACGGCTGGCGTGTGGTCACGGGCCGCTGCCCCGAGGAAGACGGCGCACCACCGGCCTGGGCTTGGTTGGAGGCGCTACGTGAGCTCGCAGGCACGGTCGATCCCGGCCGATACGCCGAGCCACTGGAGCCGTTGCTCGCCGATCGGCGCCGCGAGTTCGGCGCCGATGCCTCGGTCGGGCGGTTCCTACTGCATCGCGCCGTCGGTGCGTACCTGGACGAGGCGGCACGACAGCGACCGCTCGCGGTATTTCTCGACGACCTGCACCGCGGCGACTCCGAGACGGTAACCCTGCTCGCCAGCGTGGCGCAATCGGCCTCGATCCTGATCGTGATCGCCTACCGTCCCGACGAGATCGGGACGCCTCTGGAAGACGCGCTCGCCTCGCTGGCCACCGCGACCGCAGCGCGAATACGCCTGCGTGGCCTGGGTTTCGACGATGCGGCGGTTCTCATCCGGTCGGTATCGGGACACGACCCCGATCGGGCAACGATCGAGGCACTGGCCGAGCGCACCGACGGAAATCCCTTCTACCTCACCGAAAGTGCTCGTCTACTCGCCAGCGAGGGCGCGCTCGTGGCGACTTCGGAGGTACCGGAAGGCGTCCGCGACGTGCTACGCAGGCGCTTCGCACGGCTACCCGAAGTCAGCGTGTCGGTCCTGCGCCTCGCCGCGGTGATCGGACGCGAATTCGACATCGACGTGCTGATCGGCGCGGCCGAAATCGACGAGGACAAGGTCCTCGATGCCGTGGAGGCGGGCGTGCTCGCCGAACTGCTCGAGGAACCGGATCCCGACCACGCACGCTTCACGCACGCGCTCGTCCGTGACACCTTGCTCGGTGATCTGTCCCGCATACGGCGACGCCGCTGGCATCTGCGCATTGCCGAGTCGATCGAGCGGGCCCGACCGGACGACCTGTCGGCGCTCGCGCACCATTTCGGGGAGGCGCTCACCGCAGCGACGGCACGGCGGGCCGCCGACTACGCTCGCGCGGCGGGTGAACAGGCCGAACGCCGATTCGTCCACGATGTCGCGGCCGAAAGCTACGGTCGCGCCGTCATCGCGCTCGAACGGATCACCGGCGCCGACACGACGGCCGAGCGGGTCGCCGTGCTTTCGGCTATGAGCAGGAGCCATCTCGCCGCTGGCGCCGGCCTGCCAGCTCGCGATGCACGCGACCAGGCGGTATCGGCGGCCGACACGCCCGAATTGCTCGTCGAGGCGCTCACCGCATGGGACACGCCGACTCCCTGGTTGAACCGCGCGTACGGGTCCGTCGACCAGCGAGTTGTTGCCGCCATCGACAAGGCGCTGCGGACACCCGGGCTCACGCCGCAGGCGCGCTGCAGACTCCTCGTCGCGCTCGTCCGCGAGATCGGCGGAGAGCTGCACGAACGAGCACGCGAGGCGGCCGAGGAAGCCGAAGCGCTGGCACGTGGGATGAGCGATCCTGGACTGCTCGGGCTGGCCTTGCAGGCGCGAACCTCTTTGTACGACACATCAATTCCGCTCGCGGATCGTGAACGGCTCGCCACCGAGTTGATTCGCCTCGGCGAGGACAACGATCTTCCCGCCTTCGCGCTGATCGGCCGCAACGCCGCATTCCAAGTCGCCGCGGCCGGTGGCGACGTAGACCGCGCGAATACCGAACTCGCGGCCGCGACGCTGCTGGCCGACCGCTACCAGTGGCGTCAGGCCCAAGCCGCGAACACCATGGGCCGCGCGATGATCGCCCACCTGACGGGGAATCTCGAAGCGGCGGAGCTGCATTATCAGCAGGCCCACGAATTGTTCATGCGCCACAAGGTCTTCGATTCGGACGGCAACCAGCTGATCGCCCTCCTCACCATCCGCCTCACGCAAGGCCGGGTCGGTGAATTCGCACCGCTGCTCGCCGAAATGTTCACCCAACTCGGAAGTTCGGGCAACGATCTCGTCGCCGACCCGCTCGCGTTGGCGCTGCTGGCGACCGGTGACCGGCGCGGCGCACGAGCGGCAACGCAGGCTCGCCGCCCGCTGCGTAACGACTTCTTCCGCTCGCTGTTCCTCACCGTGCGCGGCATGGCCGTCGCTGGTCTCGAACAACGCGCCGAAGCGGCGCAGGTGTACCAGCAACTGCGCACCTACACCGGTCAGATCGGCGGCGCGGACACCGGCGCACACGCCGTGGGACCGGTCGACACCGTGCTCGGCGACCTCGCGGCGCTGCTCGGCAAACCCGACCGCGCGGCCGAGCACTACGCCGCCGCGGAACGCATCGCCCGCCGCTGTGGATGCCGAGAGTGGATCACCGCCGCGCACAACCGCGTCGGTTTACAAGTCGACTACAAGTCGCGCCCGGAAGCTGGGTAGCAGATCACGCATCAGCCAGCAGAAGGAGCGCCGCCATGCCGACCGACCGTCAGCTCAAGACCTTGACCACCATCCACCGCACGGTGATAAAGATCAGCGGCGGCATCCTCGGCACAACCTTCAAAGGCATGCCGACCCTCACGCTGACCACCATCGGCCGCAAATCCGGCCGACCGCACACCGTCGTCCTCACCGCACCGATCATCGACGGCGACACAATCGTCATCGTCGCCTCCCGCGGCGGTGATCCCACCAACCCGGCGTGGCTGCACAACCTGCGCGCGAACCCCGCGGTCCAGGTTTCGCTCGAGCACGGCCCGAAGCGACCGATGACCGCTCGCGTCCTGTCACCGGCCGAGCGGGACAAACTCTGGCCCGAGGTCATCGCAGCCCACCCTGGCTACGCCGACTATCAGAAAATGACAACCCGAACAATTCCTCTTGTCACCCTGAAACCACCCGCCGATGAGATCGACGCTCCATCGATCTGATAGCCGTCGCCCGTCACGTCATCGGCGTTGGCCTGGTCGAGGGCGGTGGGCGTTGTCCGGGGACCGCCCGAGGTAGGCCCGTGACTCGCGACGCGGACGGGCGGACCTTTCATCTTTGCCAGCGATACGCTGGGCATTGTCGAAAGGGAGCGCATGGCGCCGATGTTCGCGTACCTGCCGAGTGGATTGCACGCCGCTGATGACAGCCGATGATCCATTTCGGACCCGCCGCGACGCGGTCACACCCGTCGCGGATGATTTGAGCGCGTCCGGTTTCGCCGACGCCGAAGAGGTCGGGCGAGGCGGTTTCGGTGAGGTCTATCGCTGCAGGCAGGTGGCGCTGGATCGCACGGTGGCGGTGAAGGTGCTGACCGCGGAGCTCGACGAGGAGAACCAGGAGCGGTTCTTTCGCGAGCAGCGGGCGATGGGGCGGCTGACCGGACATCCGAATATCGTCACTGTGCTCCAAGTGGGTGTCACCGCAAGTGAACGTCCCTATCTGGTGATGCCGTATCACCCTTTGGATTCGCTGGACGCGTGGATCCGTCGGCAGGGACCGTTGCCGGTGCAGACCGTGTTGTGGATCGGGGTGAAGATCGCGGGTGCGCTCGAGAGCGCCCATCGGCTTGGCATCGTGCACCGTGATGTGAAGCCGGGAAATATTCTGCTCACCGATTACGGCGAGCCAGCGCTGACAGATTTCGGCATCGCGCGCATTGCCGACGGATTCCGAACGACCACGGGCATCGTGACCGCGTCTCCGGCGTTCACCGCGCCCGAGGTGCTCGGTGGCGACGACCCGACGTCGGCCGCGGATATCTACGGGCTCGGTTCGACCCTGTTCTGCGCGCTCACCGGGCATGCCGCCTTCGAACGCCGCCGCGATGAGCAAGTAGTCGCCCAGTTCCTGCGGATCACCAGCCAGCCGGTGCCGGACCTGCGCGAAAGCGGCATACCCGATGACTTGTCGGCGGTGGTGGAATCGGCGATGCAACGGGATCCACAGCAGCGGCCGTCGGCGACTGGAATAGGCGAGGCCCTCCGGCAGGTACAGCTGCGCCACGGATACCCGGTCGGCGAGATGGCGCTGCACGTGAAACCAGCCCCAAAGCCGTTGGACTACGCCTCGGCGATGCGGGAATGGGGCCCGCCGCCGACGGCTGAAGGTCACGGCAGCATCGGCGAGTTGCCATTGGAGCTCACCAGTTTCGTCGACCGACGCACCGAGACGGGCGAGGTGAAAAATCTGTTGTCCACCTGCCGACTCGTGACATTGGCCGGGATCGGTGGCGTCGGCAAGACCCGGCTTGCGCTGCGAGCGGCGGCGAACGCTCGACGCGATTTCACCGATGGGGTCCAGGTTGTCGAACTGGACGATGTGCGCGACCCATCGATGCTCATCGACGTCGTCGCGGCCGCCCTTGGCCTGCGGGACGATTCGGCCCGGTCGACGCAGGAAGTGCTGGTCCAGTTCCTGCAATCCCGGGAAACGCTGCTCGTTCTGGACAATTGCGAGCAAGTGTCGGCGGCTGCCGCGGAGCTGGTCGAGACGTTGCTGATGGCCTGTCCGGATCTCCGGATTCTCGTCACCAGCCGCGAACCGCTCGACATCGCCGGGGAAGCGGTACTGCGGGTGTTGCCGCTGAGCGTGCCGGACCCCGACGGTGAACCGCCGCTGCGCGGACTGCCCAAATACGATGCCGTGACATTGTTCGCCGACCGCGCCGCGGCGGTGGTGCCCGGCTTCGAACTCACCGACGACAACAAGGCCGCCGTGGCCGGAATCTGTTCGCGGCTGGACGGATTGCCGCTGGCGATCGAACTCGCGGCGGCACGGATGCGCGCCATGTCGCCGCACCAGATCCTGCAGCGGCTCACCGACCGATACGCACTGCTCACCCGCAGTAGTCGCACGGCACCCACCCGGCAACAGACACTCCGAGAGTGCATCGACTGGAGCTACCAGCTGTGTACGCCGGTCGAGCAGCGGATGTGGGCTCGGCTAACGGTATTCGCCGGTGGTTTCGAGCTCGACGCCGCCGAATGCGTGTGTGGTGCCGAGTTGGCGCCGGAGAGTGTGCTGGACGCACTGTCCTCCCTGGTGGACAAGTCCATCGTGAATCGGGAGGAACCCGAAGGCGTCGTGCGCTTCCGAATGTTCGAGACCATGCGTGACTACGGTCGGGAGAAGCTGCGAGAGACCGGCGAATACCGGGATCTGCGTCGACGCCACCGCGACTGGTACCAGCGGCTGGCATTGGACGCCGAGGCCGGGTGGATCAGTGACCGGCAGCTCGACGTGCTCGCTCGACTCGATCGCGAACAGTCGAATCTGCGGGACGTGCTCGAGTTCTGTGTATCCGACGACACCGCGGAATCGGCCGAGGCCGGGTTGCGCACCGCCGCCGCGTTATTCGTGTACTGGAGCTTCCGCGGACGGTTCGGGGAAGGCCGACGCTGGCTCGACCGCATCCTCGACCACCCCGCCGCGCACTCGATACCCGATCGCGTCAAAGCACTGCATACGAGCACCTACATGGCTGCGGTACAGGGCAATCTGCAATACGCGGCCAGCCTCGTCGAGCAGGCATGCGCCCTTGCCGAACAGGACCCCGCACCCACCACCGAAGCGCTGGCCACGGCTGCCGACGGCACCCTGGCACTGTTTCGGGGTGAACTCGATCAGGCGATATCCGCACTCGAGCCCACCCTCGCGGTATTCGAATCCAACGCACGAGGCCCCCTGTACATCTCGACGTTGTCCAATCTCGGATGGGCACACGCACTCCGGGGAGACACCGGACGGGCCATCCGGTATCACGAGCAGATACTTTCGATCACCCAGGCGTGCGGCGAATCGCTGTTTCGATCGACCACACTGTGGGGCATCGCCATCACCGTATGGCAGCAAAGCGAGCAGTCCCGCGCACAAGAGTTATTACTGGAATCGCTACGAGCCAACCGGCGCGTCCGCAGCCCTGTCGTCGCGGCGCTGGCAATCGAGGGACTGGCCTGGACCGGCGCCGACGACGATGGCGAACGCGCGGCCGTCCTGATGGGCGCCGCCGAGCACCTGCTGCGCTCCGCCCCAGGTGTCACCACTTTTTTCACGGAGCTATCCCACTATCACGACGAATGCGAGCGCCTCGTGCGTCGCGCACTCGGCGACCGCGCATTCGACGCCGCCTTCCAGCGCGGACAAGCCATGGGGATGAACGCCGCAGTCGCGTACGCCCTGGGAGAACCACCGACCACCGAACCACACGACTCCGGACCGACCCTGACCAAGCGCGAACGCGAGGTCGCCAACCTTGTCGCCCGAGGATTCACCAACAAACAGATCGCCGCAAAACTCGTGCTCTCCCAACGCACCGCACAGCACCACGTCGAACACATCCTGAGCAAACTCGGCTTCACCTCCCGCACCCAGATCGCGGCCTGGGTCATCGACGAGGCCGAGCGAGAGCCGGACTCTGGATCCCACGGCGGTTCCGGCCCGACTCGCTGAACGAGATTCAACCGAACCGGATAAACCGGAATCGCATGCCGCATATTCAATGTCCGCCGCATTTACAGCCGCACAGCATGCGGTATTGCCGCTGCCCCCGCCTCGGTTGCGACTCCCATGGCTCGCTCTGTCAAATCCGCCTCCCGGTGAGCGAGATGAAAGCGCACTGATCTGCTCTCGCGGATCCGATCGAAATTTGCCGTTTCCGCACGAGTTCTATTTCTTCCGCATTTCCTTTTCTGGGTGCTAAAAATGTCACCGGCGCACGGCACAGGTTATACACACCTCCTATTATCCGAGGTAAATCGATTTGAGCTCCTTCGGCTCAGGAACACAGCAATGCACGAAATGAACCACGCGTGCCGCACGCCGAATGGAGGAAATGCTTTCGGATCAAAAACATCACCGATCAGGGTTCCGCACGGACCAAAGCACTGAGCTGCTCGATCCTGCCGACCAACCACTAAAAGTCATTCGAGATATCCCACTCGAAGAGGAGAAAAGATATGTCTGTAGAAAACCATCGTCGATTCCTGGCCAGACCGGGCGAGCGACGTGCATTGCGCGCAGCTATCACGTTGAGTACGGCGACAATGCTCGGCGCCGTCGGCATCTCGATCGCCGACGCCGAGCCGTCGCCACCCCGAGCACCCTCGGGCGCCTTCTCGGCGACCGACACGGTCGCGGACATCGAAGCGATCAAGCAGCTCAAGACCAGCTACTTCGCGGATATCGATGCGAAAAACTGGGACGCCCTGCGCGAACTCCTCGCTCCCGACATTGTGGTGGACACCACGGGCAGCGGCGGCCCCATCCTTGTCGGCAGGGACCCATTCATCGCCTTCCTGAAGCTCACGCTCGGTGCCGCCAATACGCACCATCAGGGCTTCGACCCCGCGATCCAACTGACGTCCGCGACGACCGCCGAGGGCGACTGGAGGTTGGAGGATATTCTTATCTGGGGCGGGACTCTCGGAGTGCACGGCTATGGCAATTACCACGATCGCTATGTGCGGTCCGAGCCCTGACCCCGACCCAGCCGAAGTACCTCCCTACCAACGACAACCGCGCATCTCTCGATGCGGCGACCACCCGCACGAGGGCGTCTTCGCGCAAGTCCCGCGCTATCGATTATTCGATAACATTTGACGAATAATTGAGAGAACTTTAATGCCGCGACGGCGGCGGGTCAAGACCATGTTCCCACTGCGACCGAGCGCGCCCTGTTCCTCAACAGGATTGGATGGCGCCCGGCCTTGTCGTCAGCGCGCTCCACACGTCCCCGTCGGGGTGTACTGACAGGGGTTCTCGGTGCGACCTCGGTACTGATCGTGGCCGTCACTGTTGGAGCGTGCCCCGTAGCCGTAACCACTGTTGCGCTGACTGTGGTCATTACTGTTGGGGCGCGTTCCCGCCCCGTAGCCGTGACCACCCCCGGGACTGTGCGAATCCCGCGGCCCGGCCGAGGCCGCGAAAAGGTGCGGCGAGGCGATCGTCATCAGCACCAGCGCGATGCTGAAAAGCGTCGCAATCACCACACGACGCACCGTCCAGAACTTCGTCGCGATCTCCATGAGACTTCTTCCCCTCAATTAACGTACCGCTATATAACGACACATTAATCGATGGTACGTCGCAGGGGAAGGCTCCGGCCCGGATTCGTGCACATCAAATCGCCCGCCGACGTCTCCGAACAGACCTGATGACCTGCGACGATCGGCAATGCGCCAAACCTGAAGAGTCAGACCGTGAGGACCATCCGGTATCGTGCCCGTCCCTGTTCCATCGCGGTGTATGCCTCGGCGGCTTGATGCAGCGGCCGCTGTTGGATTCGTGTGCGCACGCCGGATTGCACCGCGAATTGCATCGTTTCCTCGATATCGCGCGCGGTGCCGGAGGCGTGGCCGGTGACGCTGAGTCCGCGGGTGATCAGTTGCATCGGGCTGATCGGCAGTGGCTCGGCGGAGACCCCGATGGTGATGAGCTCACCGCGCGGTAGTAGCCCATCGACGGTTTCGCCCATGGCTTTCGCGTTGCCCACGGTCCCCAGGACAACGGACACGCCGCCGAGTCTCCGCAACGCTCGGCTGACCTCGTCGGCGGTCGAGTCGATGTAGTGGTGGGCGCCGAGGGCGCGGGCGTCTTCGGCTTTGTCCGCGCCGCGGGCGATCGCGATGGTTTCGAAGCCCATCGCGTGCGCGAATTGCACGCCGAGGTGGCCCAGTCCGCCGACGCCCAAAATGGCGACGCGGTCGCCGGGTACCGCCCGGGTTTCGCGTAGCGCGTGGTAGGTGGTGACGCCGGCGCAACCCATCGGCGCGGCCTCGGCCAGGGAGAGCGCGTCA